>JASHVX010000132.1 GCA_030044375.1 Nitrososphaerales archaeon
TCACCATGAACTCCGCGAGGAAGCTCGCGAAAGGAGGGAGGCCCATCGCAGCCGCGGAGCCGAGGACGAGGATGGTCGCCGTCCTGGGCATGGAGGACCCCAGCCCTTTGAGCAGGGGGATCTCCCTGGTCCCTGCCTGGTGGTGTATGTACCCGGAGAGCATGAAGAGGCACCCGACCGCGAGCGCGTGCGCGAACATCATGAAGATGGCCCCCTGGACGCCCAACAGGCTCCCGGAGACTATGGTGGCGTAGGCCCCGAAGAGCACGAAGCCCATGTGGTTTATGCTCGTGAAGGCTATCATCTTCTTCAAGTCCTTCTGCAATATCGCCGCGAAGGCGCCGTAGAACATCGAGAAGAGGGCGAGCGCGAGGAAGACCCAGGCGTACTGGGCAGACGCGTTCGGGAAGAGCCCCAGGCTTATCCTCAGGAACCCGTATCCTCCCATCTTCAGCAGCACGCCTGCGAGCAGCACGGAGATGGGGGAGGGAGCCTCGACGTGGGCGTCAGGCAGCCAGGTGTGGAACGGGACCAGTGGGAGCTTGACGGCGAAGCCTATGAAGGACGCCAGGAGCGGGAGGTACTGGAGCCCGTCTGGTATGTGCCCCGCCAGGCTCGTTATGTCGAACGAGGCCGCCATCCCGGCGCCGCTCATGCCGAGGTAGACGTAGAGGAAGCCGAGGAGCATTATCGTACTGCCGGAGTACGTGAATATGATGAACTTCATGGCCGCGTACTTCCGGCGAGGGCCGCCCCATATCCCGATGAAGAAGAACATGGGGATGAGGACTATCTCCCAGAAGATGTAGAACATTATCAGGTTCAGGGAGGTGAACACGCCCATGATCGACCCCTCGAAGAGGAAGATCAGCGCGTAGTACTCCGCCTCGTGGTGGTCGATCAGCTTCCTCGACCCGATTATCACCATGATGGTGAGGAGGGCGGAGACGAAGATCAGGGGTGAGCTAAGCCCGTCGACTCCGAGGAAGTAGTCGAGGCCGAGGAAGTTGAAGTTGACCCAGGAGTACCTCTCCTGAAGGAGGAACTGCCCCGGGGCAGGCGGGGTGGCGTACACCCGCCATGAGACGTAAGACGCGATGAGCATGACGACCACGCTGAGAGCCAGTGAGGAGTAGATCCCCCAGCGCTTGTTCGCCCTCACGATCAGGTAGATCAGGGGTGCAGCGACCACCGGCAGGAAGATCAGGAGCGAGAGGACGAAGCTCATGGCAGCTTCACTCCCAGATTCACTCCGAGCGCTATCAGCAGGAGGAGCACCATCACGATGATGCCCACGGCGAAGACCTGCACGTACTGCTCCACTATGCCGGTCTGAAGCCTCCTGAGCGTCCTTGATATCGCCTGGCCAGCAGTCGCGAACCCGTTCGCCACGCCGTCGACGATCCTCGCGTCGACCCAGTTACCTGCCGTCGAGAAGGACGTGCCCAGCACGATCCCTGCCTCGTTGACACGGAAGAGCCCCCTGAAGTCGAACGTGTCGCTCAGCCAGGCCGAGGCAGCCATGGGCGCATCGACGAACACCCTGTAGTAGAACGCGTTGATGTACCATCTGTTGTAGAGGAACGAGTACAGGCCGTGCAAGGCGCCTGAAGGTCCCACGAACTTCGACGGCGACGACATCCTGAAGATGTACAGAGCCGACGCCGCCAGGAGCCCTATCGCCACGAACACTATCGTGATGGCGGAGGCCTCGAGGTTGAGGCTGGCCGCGGGGGAGGCGGCGGCCTGAGGATATAGCGACCGGATGTAGCTCGACGCTGCCGAGTCGAGCGCCGCCTCGATGTCGAGCGAGGGCACGGCGACCCCGGCCAAGGCGACGAGGCCGATCAGCACAGTGGCTCCTGCGAGGAGAGCATATGGTACGGACATGAGCAGGCTGGGTTCGTGGACGTGGTGCCCGGACTCTTCCACGCTCTGCAGGCGCTTGCTGCTCCCTCCGAAGAACACGAGGCCCAGCATCCTGAACGAGTAGAACGCGGTGAGGCCGGCGGTGACAGCTCCGACGGCGAAGAGGGCGTACTGGCCCGAGCTGAAGGCGACGCCGAGGACCGCGTCCTTGCTCCAGAAGCCGCTGAAGGGAGGTATCCCGGACAGCGACGCGACAGCTATGAGGCAAGCCGCGAACGTGAGCTTCATCTTGCCTCTCAGGCCTCCCATGTCGCTGATGTACTTCGAGTCGGCCGCGTGGATGAGGGCTCCGGCTGCCAGGAAGAGGGCCGCCTTGAAGATGGCGTGGCTCATCAGCTGATAGAGGCTCGCCGCGAGGCCGGCCGCGAAGTTGGTCGACAGGCCTGCGACCCCGACGGCCATCATCATGTACCCTATCTGCGACATTGTGGAGTATGCGAGGATCTTCTTGAGCTCGAAGCCGACAAGCGCCTGGCTCGCCGCCATCAGGGCCGTGAATGCCCCTATCCAGGCGACCGTCAGGAAGAAGGGCTGGATCGTCGAGACCCCCATCCCTGGGTTGAGGAGGACGGCGAAGTAGAACAGCGGCGCGACCCTGGCCACCAGGACGACGCCGGCGTTCACCATGGTCGCCGCGTGGATGAGCGCAGAGACCGGCGCGGGCCCGGCCATGGCGTCAGGAAGCCACTCGTGCAAAGGGAACTGCGCCGACTTGCCTATCGCGCCGCCGAAGATCAGGACGGCGACTGGGACCAGGAGCCCCGCATGGGCCAGCTTCGGCACCCAGACCCCCGAGGTGGAGGCCAGCAGGGAGTAGTTGAACGTCCCCGAGTAGTAGAAGAGGATGAGTATGCCCGCCAGCATGGCCACGTCGCCTATCCTGGTCATCACGAACGCCTTCATCCCGGCGTGCGAAGGAGGGTACGCCTGGTCCTCCCCGAGCGCCTTGTCGCCGGGGGTCCCCACCCAGTCCTTCGTCTCGTCCTTCCAGTAGTGGCCGATCAGCGCATAGCTGCACAGCCCGACCATCTCCCACCCGATGAAGAGCGAGAGGAGGTTGTCGGAGAGCACGATCAGCTGCATGCTGCCGACGAAGAGGCTGACGAAGAAGAAGAACCGGTTGACCCCGCCGTCGTCCTTCATGTATTCGATGCTGTAGACCATCACGAGGAGGCTTATCCAGGCGACGACGTTCGCGAGTATCGCGGTGTAGGGGTCGGTGAGCACGCCCATGGTCAGGCCGGAGAAGCCTGACACCCCCGAGACCCACGGCCCCGTGATCCAAGGCACCGACTTCGGTATTACTGAGTAGGTCACCTGCAGGCTCTGGCCGGTGAGCGTGGGGAGGAGCATCGTGAACGCGAAGAGAGCCGAGAGGGCCGAGAAGGCGACGGCCACGTAGCCCGACCTCCTGCCCGCCCTCCTCAGCGCGGCGGTGGCGAGGGCGCCGACGAAGGGAAGGATGAAGACGAGCCAGACGAAGTAGGAAGGGATGACGTAGGTCATGCCCCGATCCTGCCTCCGACCAGGTTGTGCGTGACGAACGATATGATCGTCTTCGAGACAAGGTCAGGGTATATGCCGATCGCTATCGAGAGGACGACCATCGCGAGGAGAGGCAGCGTCATGGAGAGCGGAGCGTCCTTCACGCCCTCCAAGGCGGGAGGGAGACTGCCGAAGAAGATCTTCCTGACGGGCCAGAACGTGTACGCCACAGTGAACAGGGTCGCTATCAGGCCGAGCGCGGCTACCGCCAGGTATGCCTGGGACCCTGTCGCGCCCGGCGAGAAGATGCCAGCGAACATTATCCACTCGGCCTGGAACCCGCTGGTGGGCGGGACGGCCGAGAGTATCAGGGCGCCAAGCACGAACAGGGCTGCGGTGAATGGCATCTTCCCGGCGAGGCCGCCCATCTGCTTCGTGTCCCTCAGCCCGGTCTCGGTGACGAGGATCCCGGCGACGGCGAACATCACGAACTTGCCGATTATGTGGCTGACGAAGTAGAAGACGCCTCCCGCGACCCCGAGCGCCGAGAAGCTCGCCAAGCCCAGTATGGAGTACGCATTCTGGCTCATCGTGGACCATGCGAAAATGTACTTGACGTCGCTCTGCGCCAGAGTCACGGCGCCGCCGTAGAACATCGTGACCACCGCCCACACCATGAGAGGGAGGCTGAAGGCCTGGAAGGTGGACGGGGTGCCCAGGAGCAGCAGCCGCGCGATGACGTAGGTGCCCACCCCGGAGACGATCGCCATCACCGGGGCGAAGGCGGTGGGCGGCTCGGCCTCGGTTATGGGGAGCCACATGTGGAGCCCGAAGATCCCCATCTTGACGAGCCATCCGATGAGTATGAGGCCGACGACCCAATACGCCAGCGACGTCCCCTGGACCGCGCTCAGGTCGCTTATCATGAAGCTCCCAGTCTGGCTGTAAGCGAGGGCGATACCGGCGAGGAAGATGAAGGCCCCGAGCTGGTTCCAGATTATGTAGGTTATCCCGACGCGCTCCTTCTCGACGTACCCGAAGAAGCTGATGATCAGGAAGGTCGGTATGAGGACCATCTCGAGGAAGAGATAGAGCTCTATGAGGTTCGTCGACAGGACGATCCCGGCGAGGCCCGAGGCTACGAGCAGGTAGTTCATGTAATAGAGCCCGAACCTCGCAGGCTTGGGCCCGCCGTAGAGGGCGGCGATCCTCTTCTCCATGTACGGCATCGAGTACACCGCCGCGGCGGCGAGCACCACGTTCATCACTACGACCACCGGGAAGCTCAGCCCGTCCGCAAGGAAACCGAAGGTCAGGATGTTGGCCTGGGCAGAGCCCGCCCAGACATAGCTCTCGGCGAGCGACCCGCCTCCGAAGACCTGGGCTGTTCCGGCCGCGAGGAGGGCGAGGGTCGAGACAACGAGCCCGGCGAAGGCGACCCACCCCGCGTTCTTGCCGACTCTGCCAGCTGCGAGGTAGCAGATCGCGGCAGTGGCGATCGGCAGAGTCACCGATAGGAGGAGGACAGGGAACTGCACTGACGCCTACGCTCTCCTTGCTTTCCCTGGAATCCGGAGGGTGGTTTTTCTTGCCATGCTTAGCCCTCCATCGAGTTCAGGTCGCTCACGTCCACGTCCTGGTGCAGCCTGTACGCTACTACCACAATCGCGAGGATCACCGCGGCCTCGGCGGCGGCCAGCGCGATGGAGAACAGCACGAAGGTCTGCCCCAGGGCGTTGGAGCCCGGTCCCACTGAGGACGGGAGGTACTGGTCGAAGGCGACGAAGTTGAGGTTGGCCGCGTTTATCATTATCTCGACTGCGAAGAGCAGCCGCAGGGCGTTCCTCTTGGTGACGAGGCCATAGACCCCTATCCCGAACAGCATGGCGGAGACGATGACGAAGTCGGAGAGCGAGTTCACTGCTGCTTCTCCTCCCTGTCGGTCCTTGACAAGGTCAGGGCGCCCACTATGGCGGCGCCGAGCACCAGGGCCAGGACTTCGAGTATGGGCGCGTACGTGGTCGATATGAGCTGGCCTATCTGGACGAACCCTGCCGTGTTCTGTATCTGAGTGTCGTTGGAGATGTCGCTGGACAGCGCGGCGATGGCAAGGGCCAGCACCAGCACGACCCCCGTCAGGATTCCCGCGACCTTCGTGAGCGACCTCACGGGCAGCTCCTTTGCCCACCTCTCCTGCCTGACCAGCATGACCGTGAAGAGTATCAGGACCGCGACTGCCCCTATGTAGACGGCTATCTGGAACACGGCGACGTATGGCGCGTCGAGGAGGAAGAAGAACGCGGCCACCCCGAACAGGCTCCCGGCGAGGCCGATGGCGCCGTACACGATCTCCTTCGCTTCGAGGGCTATCAGGGCGCCGCCCACCGTGACTATCGCCATGGCGATGAAGACCGCGTCAACCATGTGTCGCTATCCCCTTCTCGGTGTCGAGCTTGACCTTCTTCAGCTGCCCCTCCTCCTTCGGAGGGACGGCCAGCATGTCGGGCGTGTACTTCAGGCCCATCTTGTCGTAGGCAGAGAGCTCGTAGTCGTTCGTCATGTAGAGCGCGTCGAAGGGACAGGCATCTATGCACAATCCGCAGAAGACGCAGTTATGAACTGCGATATTTGCAGAGACATAGCTGTTATCATCGACTACTTCCATGTTATAGACCTTCTCGCCAGTTACCTCTTCGGTTGACACTTCGACCACAGGGGACGCGATCATTCCATCGGTCATCTTGACATAGGAGTGAGAGTGCGAAGGGCTGTTCTCCGCCCTGATTTCGACGAGCTTGCCCATTTCTTCGACGTATGGGCTGTGCACCGTCACGGAGTAGCAGGTCTTCCTGTTAGCTTGATTGTTGATGCTGACTGACGACAGTATCCCGAGCCGCGCCAGAATGTAGGAGTACTGCGTGGCGAGGACATGAGAAGTGGTACGGATGACGAAGAAGTTGGAGTGCATTGCGTGTTTGTAGGAGTAGTACTTGTTTGAGTAGTGCCCGTCACCCCAGTATGCAGCCCGTACGATCTCTGACTGGATGTCGCGCTGGAGTGTGAGCGCCCACGGAGGCAGGACCTTTTTGTCGCAGAAGGTCCCGAATTGCTTGAAGAAAGCTGCCACCTTTACAGAGTCGACGACAAGCTTCAGGCCTTTGGACCTCTTGTCGGGCTTTACTGAAACAGTCTCGTTGAAGACCGCCTTCACGCACCTCTCGATGTCAGTTTGTAGGTCGACTTCCTCCTTGTTGATGTCGAAGGAGACCCTGTACCTGTTGCAGTTCCCTTCGGATAGGTAATACCCGACAAGCCTGCCTAGCTCGGGCGTGAACTGCAGCGCCACCCTCTCCACGGTGAAGTAACCTCCCCTCCCGGCCGGGTGGTATAGCTCGTAGTTGTACGAGAGGACGGGGACCTCTATGGTCTCTGCGACCATCGGTCTGGTCAGGTATGTCCTATACCCGATTGAGGACGGAAATGCCCACTTGGTAACGCCGCCTGAGTACACCAGTACAGGATGCTCTTCTGTAACCGAGAGTCTCTGATCGTTCCCCAGAGTCCTGAAGGTGTACATGCGACCCGTGTACTCGCGCTCGTACACTTCGGTGACTTCCTTGAAGTTCCCTTTGTGCGTCAGAACTTTGTCGCCGACCTTGACGCTCTCGATCGGTTTGATACCATCGAATGTGATGACGGGGGTCCCGGCCCTTACGCACCGGCCATAGTCAACCGCGGGCCAGATGTCCTTCTTGTTCTGCGGCTTGGCCTTCGGCACCTTCTGCATGTCTATGGCGACCGCGACTCCGTCGCATGCAATCGCGCAGAGCTGGCAGCCGGTGCACTTGTCCATGAAGAGTATGTGCCGCCCCTTGAATCCAGGGAGCCCTACTCCCTGCTTTGCGTCGTACTTGTAGCCCGTGCCTTCCAGGTCCAGCTTCTGCTCTGGGTACCTCAGCGTCATCCTCGGGTGGAACAGGTGCCTTATGCCGCTCCACGTGGCGGAGAAGACGCCCTTGATGTAAGACCAGGTCCCCAAGCTCTAGACCACTCCCAAGGAGACCAGGACCATGGCGATGAATATGTTCAGGAAGGCCAGCGCGAGCAGCTTGACCCACCCTGCGCGGAGGAGCATGTCGATCCTCACCCTGGGCAGGATGCTGCGGGGCAGCATCATGGCTATCATGACTATCGTGGTCTTGATGAGGAACCATGCGACCCCTGGCACAGGCGCCGGGCCCAGCCAGCCTCCCAAGAAGAAGGTTGTGAACAGCCCTGCCAGGACGTACATCCTGGAGAAGTTCGCGAGCTGGAAGGTGCCGAACAGCATGCTCGTGTACTCGGTCTGCCAGCCGGCGACGAGCTCGCTGTCGGCTTCGGGGAGGTCGAAGGGAATCCTCTCCAGCTCGGCCAGAGACCCGATGAAGAACACTATGGCGCCGAGCGGCAGGAGGAAGATGAACCAGATGTTCGACTGGGCTGTGACGATGCTCGGGCCCGGCGTGCACGGCTGGCTGCAGGGAGCGGGCGCAAGGTAGAGGGTGCCCGACAGGAGGACTGCTCCTAGAAGCGAAAGGATCATCGGGATCTCGTAAGCCACCATCTGGTGAAGGGCCCTCAGGCCCCCGAGGAAGGGGTACTTGCTGTTGCTGGCCCACCCCGCGAGGAGGACGATGAGAGGAGAGAAGCCCAGGATCGCGAAGACGAGTATCGCGCCAACGCTGGGGTCGGCGATGTAAATCGTAGGCGACAGCGGGACGAGCGATATCAGGGCGCCTGCTACTGCCATGAGCGCGAACGGGATCGCCACGAAGATGGCGGTGTCGACCCCGTTAGGGATCACCATCTCCTTGAAGAGCAGCTTGAAGAAGTCCGCGAAGTTCTGGAGGATGCCTTCGACCTTGCCCGCGTACATGGGGCCCGTCCTCAACTGCACCTTCGCGGTGATCTTCCTCTCGACCCAGCCCATGAAGATGGTGCCGTAGATTGCGACGAAGCTGAAACCGGGGAAGACGGAGAGGGCGAAGAGCGTCTTGAAGGGCTCCGTGGAGATGAGGCCGAGCTGCCAAGAGATGAAGCTGAACGGCTTCACCGTAGCGAGCGCGAACAGGTCCGTCGGGAGGTGGAGCTCGGCGTATAGCAGATAGTAGACGGGTATGGCTATGAAGGGCAGGATAAGGAGCGCCCAGAACACTATCTTCAGGATTCTCTTGACGAAATCCTCGAAGGTTAGGATGGGCTTCGACAAATTGCGGTCTGAGCCTTCAAGCCAGCGCTCATGTTTACCGGTTATAAACGTGAGTAACGCAGAGCGTGCTTGGACGGCTGCGCAGCCTTCAGAGGACTTCTATCGAGCCCTCTGAGAATCCCTGTTGGACGAGCATCTTCGCTGCAGACTCCCTGTGGTCGCCCTGGAGTATCATCGTCCCGTCCTTCACCGTGCCTCCAGTAGCAAGGGAGCGCTTCATCTTGGAGCAGAGCTCGTGCATGTCCCTCTCGCTCATCTTCAGGCCCTCGATGACGGTCGTCGGCTTCCCGAACCTCCGCATCTCCATCCTTATCTTGACCCTGGCCTCCTCGCGGTCGAGCTCCGCGAGAATGTCCTGGAAGCCTTCGTCTAGGTCCTTGCTCACTGTGTACGAAGGTGCGTGGGTTTCGGGCCTAATTAGGTTTTGGCCGTTACTGATTTAAGACGTGGACACGGGACGATGAAAACGTGGGCCCGTAGCTCAGAGTCATCGGACGAGGAGTTCGGTCAGAGCGACCGGCTCATAAGAAGCCTGAGGCACCGGTACCAGCGCCGCTGGCGGGAACGGTCCCCGGTTCAAATCCGGGCGGGCCCACTCCATAGAGCCTAGGGTCTCGACTGTTCGCTCACTCGGCAGGCTCGCTTGCCGTCACGGCCAGCACCGCTGTGGGCCTGATCCCGTGCACCTGCCTCAGCCTCTCTATCCTCCCGTGCTCCTCTCGTATGGACGGAGGGAGGTCCCTTACGGCCTCGCGCGGGAACTCCACCGGCGCGTAGTCTCTGTCGAACCGGATCAGGGTGGACCTGACCCTGTTGAAGCCCGACTGCGACACCAACGCTTCGAGCTCGCCGGGAGAGGGGACGTCGGCCTCCCATCCGATCCTCGTTCTCAGGCGGAGATACGCCATGTAGACCTCCTCGGGCGGCGTGTCAGCGGCTGGAGTCGACTCGGCTACGAGCAGGGTGCCTCCGGGCCCGAGCAGCCGCGCCGCCTCCAAGAATGTCCCGCTACGCTCCGCCTGGCTCATGATGTCCCTGACCGCGTGCACGCAGGCTATCACCGGCACGCTATCTGAGCGCAGAGGGACGGAGGCCGAATCAGCCCTTAGACCCGACACCCGTCGGGCGAGCCCCAGACTCTCCCTGGCCGAGTTGAACGTCCTCCACCAGCCTGGCCTTCGTTCGTCGCCCATCCTGTCTACGGCCATGACATTGGAACCGCTGAGCGCAGACGCGAACGTGAAGTATCCTCTCCCGCAGGCTACGTCGAGGACGTCGGAACCGGCTGGGACGAACCTCTCGGTGAGTGCCAGCCTCTCTTGACCGATGCCGGACTCGCGGAAGAGGTCGTACGGCGTCACCCCGTGTTCGCCGGACAGGATGGCGAGCAGCCGCTCGCGCCGGACCTGGACGCCGGCGGCCTCAGCCTGCGAGGCGGGAAAGACTTCCTCGGAGAGGTCGCAGCCTAGGCCGATCTCTGCGCATATTCTGGGTATGGCTTGGCATGCGAGCGGGTATGCGAAGGCGTCCATCGGCGTGGACCCGCCCTGCTGAGGGATAAGCCCTGCACCGCCGAGCGCCGAAACCGCTTTACCCATGTGCGTCGCGAGCTGTCAACGAAGTGAAGAGAGGGAAGGTCCTCGTGGGGGTGTCGGGCTTCAGCTATCCAGGATGGAGAGGCAGGTTCTACCCTGAAGGGACCAAGAGCGAGGAGTTCCTGTCATACTATTCAGGTCGACTCGGCTGCGTGGAGATCAACAGCTCGTTCTACGCGGCTCCGAGCCAGTCGATGGTGGGGTCGTGGTCGGCGAAGACGGAGGAGGCCTTCATGTTCTGCTTCAAGGCGCCGAAGCAGATAACGCACGTTCTGAAGCTCGGCAAGAGCGCGCCGGAGGCGGCGGCCCGCTTCTCGAAGACCGTCGAGTCGATGGGTCCGAGGAAGGGGGCGCTCCTCTTCCAGCTTCCCCCGTACTTCAAACAGGACCTCAGCCTCCTCGAGGGCTTCTTGGCGAGCACGTCGGGGATAGCTGACAGGGTCTTCGAGTTCAGGCACGTTTCGTGGTTCCAAGAACCGACGTACCGCCTTCTAGACAGGAACGGAGCGGGGTTCTGCATAGCGGAAGGTGACGATGCCCCTACCGTGACGAAGGTCACGGCAGGGCTCGCCTATGTGAGGCTG
>JASHVX010000133.1 GCA_030044375.1 Nitrososphaerales archaeon
GAAGAGGGCCGAGGAGCTCTATGCGGCTGCAGCCAGCGGCGAACAGAAGGTCGCCGAGCTTCATGCGCTCAGGAAGGAGTGCAGGCGCATGGCGTATCTCCTCGAGTTCGTCGACGAAGGCGGGCTCGAGCCGGTCAGGAAGGTGCTCGACCAGGCCCGACGGGAGCTCGGCTCGATCAGGGACGACGACCTTCTGGTCGGCCTGCTGGCCACCCTGCCTGGAGAAGGCGTCGTCAAGGCAATGGCCGCGATCTCCGCCTCCAGGTCAGGCAAGTACGCGAGGTTCTTCTCACGCCCGGGGGGCAAAGGCGCGGCGCTCCTTCGCCAGATGCGGAGCTTCGACTAGCCGAGCGGGCGCCCTGGCAGGCAGCGTTAAATCGTGCCAGCCGGCCGCAAGGCACGGCGCGGTCGGTGAACCTCAGACTGTCCTCTCTCCTGAATCGCCGAGAGAACAAGGTCGTCGAAGACATTGTGTCGTACTTCGGCGTGGTCCAAGAGACGACGAATGCGTTTTTCGAACTCGTAAAGGAGGTGAACGGCGGTGACCAAGCCAGAGCCAAGGACTTCTTCCAGCTCGTGATGAAGGGCGAGGACGCCGCCGACGCCATGCACAGGACCCTGAGCATGGCGGTCGCCGAAGGAGCCTTCTTCGGCGGGATACGGGAGGACATACTGAGTCTTCTCGAGACGATGGACAGCGTCGCCGACAGCGCGAAGGGGGCGGCCCGCTTTCTCGAGTCGGACGAGGACCTCGACGCGTTCGCCCTGGCCTTGCTGGCGTCGGATGACATGAAGTCGTTCCTGTCCAGCCTGCGGGCGGCCGTCGCCTCCCTAGGCGACCTCATCCTTGCGCTCAGGCTGGGGAAGAAGGAGCTGCTCTCAAGGGTCTCGAAGGTCGAGGAGCACGAAAAAGCCGCCGACTCTTCGAAGGCCAAGCTCGTGAAGGCGCTCTTCAGGTCCTCCCCTAGCAAGCCGGACCCTGTCACGGTGATCCAGATGCGGGACTTCCTCTTCGTCGCCGACAACATAGCCGACTACGCGGAGGACGCGAGCGACGTGGTCCTCGTCCTCGTCGCGAAGGGCTACGAATGATATCCGTCCTGCTGGTCATGCTCGCCGGAGCCCTGGCTTTCATCTTCGGGTGGAACAACAGCTCCCTGTTGATAGGGAACATACGCGCCTCGGGTTCGTTCAGCACGAAGGGTGCGGTCGTCCTGTCGGTCCTCGGGCTGCTCGCGGGTTCGGCGCTGGAGGGACCTCAGATGCTGAAGAGCCTCAACGGCTCGGTCGGGCTCTCCGCACCCGAGACCGTGCTCGCCGTGACGTTCCTCGTCTCCATCGCGTTCACAGTAGGGATGACGCTGCTCAGGCTGCCCGCGACCTTCAGCGGGATAATGCTCGGGTCATTCCTCGGCGCATCACTCGAAGCCAAGGTCGCCCTGAACGTGGGCCAGGTGGCCCTGATCGTCTCCTTCTGGTTCGTGGGGCCCGCGGTAGCAGGGGTGGTCGCCTTCGTCCTCAGGAAGGTCGTCTCCACCTCCGTCTCCGGCCTCTCCCTGGTGAGCGTGGACTCGTTCAACAGGGCGTCAATCCTGGTCGCTTCGCTCGCGGTCGCGTTCGTTCTAGGCGCGAACAACATCGGGTTGATAGCGGGCACCTCGGTGGGCAGCGTCAGCTTCGGCACGGGGGCGCTGATAGCCTCGCTGATGGCTTGCATGGCGGCCCTCGGCGCGGTGCTGCTCGGGAAGGGACGGGTGAGCGACACGATCGGGGACAAGATGCTGTCTCTCAGCCCCCAGGGGGTGTTCGCCGTCTTCGCAGGCGCCGCCATCTCTGTGATCATAGGCACGCAGCTGCAGGTCCCGATGTCGATGGGCCAGAGCGTGCTGGGCGGCATGTTCGGCGCCGCCTACTCGCAGCAGATGACTGTCATCAACCGGCGCGTGGCCGGGGTGACGCTGGGCGTGTGGCTGGTCACTCCGCTCATGGCTCTGGCGGTAGCGTTCATCGTGGGGCTCGTCTGAAGACCCAGGGTCCTACTGGATCCTGGTCGGCTTCTCGCCGCCAGCCAGCTTCGGATACTGCAGGCGCATGTCCTCGAGCGCCCCGACGATCTCCCTGCAGATGACCAGGTCCCGGAACCAGGGGTGGTTGGAGGGCACTACGAACCAGGGGGCGGTGCGGGTGCTTGTCCTCTCGAGGGCGTCGCCGTAGGCCGCCATGTATTTCGACCACAGCTTCCGCTCAGGGATGTCTCTGGCGCTGAACTTCCAGTTCTTCGAGGGGTCCTCGAGCCTCTGTTGGAGCCTCTTCTTCTGCTCCTCGCCGCTGATGTTGAGATAGAACTTCAGGACCTTGGTCCCGTCGGTCGCCAGCAGGCGCTCGAAGTCGTTTATCTGGTCGTATCTCGCACGCCATACCCTCCTGGGAACGAGCTTGTGGACTCTCTCTACGAGGACGCTCTCGTAGTGGCTCCGGTTGAAGATCGCTATCTCTCCCCGCGCGGGGACCCGCTGGTGGACCCTCCATAGGAAGTCGTGGTCTAGCTCCTCGGGGGTAGGGGGCCCGAACTTGGCTACCTTCACGCCTTGGGGGTTGACTCCCTCGAACACTCGCTTTATCGTTCCGTCCTTCCCTGAGCCGTCCATCCCCTGAAGCACGACCAGAAGGCTCCTGGCGTGTTCCGCGTAGAGGAGCCCTTGGAGAGGCTCGAGTTTCTTGGACAAGGCCTGCAGCGCCTTGAGTCCCTGGCCCTTCCTGTGGTCGAAGCCTGCCTTGGACTCTGGGTCCCAGTCCGCGGGGCGAAACTTCCTGCCCGGCCGAAGCTGATACCTGTAGAAGCGGTCCTTTTCCACGCGCCGCGGCCAGTGTCAGAATCCTTTAGGCGTTGCGCGCGGCTTTCGCTTCGGTTGGGTGGTCCGGACACTCTTTGCCGCCCTGTCGGCGTTAAATGAGACGGCCATGGACGGGGTGGCATGCGGTATCTGATGAAGTGCCCCCAGTGCGGGAGGCAGTATTCGATGTTCTATCCAAGGCAGCTTTGCGACGCCTGCGGGTGCATCCTCGAGGTCACTCAGTCTGGACGAGTGGAGATGAGGGGTCTCCGCAAGGACTTTTGGAGCTACGAACCCCTCCTGCCTGAAGGCGAGTACAAGCACTACAAGCTCGGGAACACGACGCTCCTGCAGTCAAGCGAGCAGGACCTCTTCCTCAAGCTCGAGATAGAGAACCCCACGAAGTCCTTCAAGGACAGGGGGTCGGTGGTCGAGGTGGCCAAGGCGTTGGAGTACGGGTATGACGAGGT
>JASHVX010000134.1 GCA_030044375.1 Nitrososphaerales archaeon
GTACGGTTTCCACATAGCGGTGCTCGCCCACTGGGGCATCGACTACTTCACGAGCGCCTTCGCCTTCTTCGGGCAGGGCGTCTACGGCATCCCGTGGACCTCGAGCCCGGGCTACGCGCTGCAGCAGGTGGTGACCGCTGACCTCTTCGGGGTCTTCGGGATCTTCTGCACCTTCCTGGTGCTCTACATCGGGGTCAAGAAGTATCTCGTGAAGAGCGGAGACCCGCCCGACCTGTGACTGAGTTCATAAGCGGCTCGGCGAGAGGCGTGGCGCGATAGCATGACCGTCCTGGGAGCATCCGTGCTGAACGACCTCGTGGCGAAGTACAGGGTGATACAGCCTTCAGACCCCAACGCCTTCGACGGGGACGGGTACGTGCTGACCGTCCGGGAGGACAGGACGCTGAACTACCTCGAGCACCGCAACATGGTCTCGCGCGAGATAGTGTTCACGCCCCCTGACTGCGTCGCGCACCTGACCTCGAAGAGCAAGTTCGGCAGGCTCGGGCTTTCTTTCCTCAACTCGGTCAAGGTCCACAGCGGGTTCGTGGGCAGGCTGGCGCTGGAGCTGGTGAACCTCAGCAATGAGAGGACGCCGATAACGATCAGGCAGGGGGACCCTCTCATACACATAGAGTTCCTCCGCAGAGAGGGAGAGCCTTCGCCCTACTCTGGGCGTTACATGTTCCAGTTCATGACCGAGGCGGAGACAGACATGTACGTCAAGATCCTGACAGAGAACTTCCCGGCACAGTTCCCGAAGGCGAAGCTGGAGCAGATCAAGGCGAGCCGGCTCATCAAGGAAGACTGACGCTGCCCAGGCCGTCCGACATCGCCGTAGTGTAAGTTCCGCTCATGCGGCAAATGTTAGAAGCGGCGCAACCCATCCCCGATGGGATGAGGATAAACTTCCCAGGAAAACTCCAGAAGTGTGCTGTGTGCGGGGACTGGATTGTCTCACCTCAAGGGCAGCCGATGCCGGATGTCTGCCCTTATTGCGGCGCTCTCCAGAGGCCATCGACGAGAGATGGGGAGAAGCACTCGATCGAAGTGAAGACCAAGGGAGATGTGGTAGATAAACGAGACGCGGCACTGATCGCCTTCAGGCTCAAACAACAGCGTGCCCAGGCGAGTTCCGGCGGTTCCGCTGATCCATATCCTGCGCCGGACGGAGACTTCAAGCCGACCTTGGGAGACATCACGAGTGACCATGTGATGCTGGGAAACATCGCGTTGATAGCGGTCGACCTTGTGTTTGCGTTCTTTGGTCTGGTGTCGAGAATCGCCTTTCTTGAAGTGCTGGTTGGTATTGTCGCTGCAGGTACGATTGTCGACACCTGGGTCCACAAGTTCTTCCACTAGCAGTAGGAGAGAAAATCGTCAAGGGCAGGACACGGGAACCCACTCAGGCTAAGAGCCGAACAGCTGTATTGGATTCGACACTGGAAGAGCCTTGCTTAGCTTGGGACTTTGAGACAATTGAACTCAGCCTGACAGACCTGGCATGAAGCAGTCACTCTCCGACAGGCTTGTATTTGGTCCAGTCTTCGACATACGTCATTAGGACTTCCCTTCTTCCTTCTACTACGAGATCAATCAGCCTATCTCTGTCACCCTGAAGGCCGACAATCCGGGACGAGATGGGCTTAAAGAGTCGGCACACTCTGGTGACCTCTTCGAGCGATAGTTTGCTCAGGCGTGACCTGATTGCATCGTCATCTACATTCCTGTCGAATAGTCCCGGGACGTCGGGAGGGCGCGTAATTGTACCGGTTATTCGTGCAAACCAGGCACCCTTGGTCATCTCGACAGTTGCTTCAGCCTCGAACTCGTCATCATAGACGACGACGCGCATCCCTTCGCTGAGTTTGACACCCTGTAGACGAAGGTCCTCAAGAGACCCCTTGGAGTTGAGAGGAAGACCTTCCCGCCGGAGCGCGCTGAAATCAGCCCAAACGTGAATCATGGGACGCCTCTCCAAGGATTCTGCATTCTATCGAACAGTGCACTTAGCTCTTTGAGGACCCGGTTACTCGTTTTTCCGCACGACCTCTACCCTTGGCAGCCACAACAACGACTAAGGCGAAGAGAATCAGTAGCCCGACGAGACCAAACAAGAGAGTCGCGGCGACAGCCAGGCAAGTTCCTATAATCACGAAGGCTAGTCTGACCTTCAAATCCGCATGATCTCCAACAGGACGAGCAAGAGGAACGGGACCGCGTATCCGATGCACACGCCTATCGTCGTCGGGGTTCCACCCTGCTTCCAATGGCTTAAGCCCGACTTCACGAGTGTAAGTAATCTGAGCGAGGCTGCGAAGCATACCAGTACGAACAACCAGTCGAGTATACGGATCACAATAAGAAACCCGACCACGAAAAATGCAGACCCAATCACAAGACCAACTAGGAGTTCTCGGCGCGGATTTGAGAGTTGAGTCGGACCAAGGTCCTGTTCGCCCTTACCATTGTCACCCAATCAACTCACCTTGGCTATCCAACAGGCAGAGTGATGGGTGAAGGAGCATGGACCGACTGGTCGAACAAGTTCTGAGACCATGACACTCCGAAGGGTGGAGCGACACCGGAGGCGACAACACGTGATGCTGACCCCAGCGGTTCACCCGTCTCCCAATTGTCTCCAGAACTATCAAAGACTCCGCCTAGAGTGCCAAAAATCAACCCAGATGAGACGGTTGCAAGTGGGCTTGCCGGTTCCCTACCCTGGGCAGAGACGACAGCTTGAGTCAAGAAACTGGTCGCTAATCCGGCCAATGCTTGACCCGCAAAGAAGCCGACTTTCGAGTTGGCAAGGGTAAGGATACTCTTCGCGCCAAACGACATCCCCCCACCGAAAGCACCGAGTCCCGTATTGAGGAGCAACCCGCTCAGTGAAGGATTACCGCCTTGTGTGGCCGTGTACGCGAGTGCGCCGGCGGCGCCACCTATAGCTGCCGACCCCGCCGCCGTATCGACACCCGCTAGGAGTACTCCCAAAGTTCCCGCGTCTGCGGCCGCAACGGCGGGCCCCGCTAGCCCCAGCGTAGCAACGACGACCACAGCAGAGACTCCGACCACGATCAGTACCTTTTCGGACGGAGACAGTCCACTCCACCAGTTGTTTAGCCAATTACATGAGGAGGCGAGAGAGCTGTGCCCGGT
>JASHVX010000135.1 GCA_030044375.1 Nitrososphaerales archaeon
TACGACTGGTACGCCACGTCGAAGAAGAGCGTCGTGATCCCCATCATCAGGGACACGAGGTAGAGCTGGTACAGGCCGAGGACCCCGAACACGAAGGCCAGCGGCACGCTTGCCAGGGTCGCGACCTGGATGAGGTTGGCCACTATCATCACCGGCTTCCTCCTCATCCTGTCCATCCACACGCCGACGAAGAGGCCCATAGTGGGGAAGGCGATGAAGCCCAGCGCGTTGATCACCCCCAGCTGGAACCCGGTCGCCCCCAGGCTAAGGATGGCTATGGTCGGCAGCGCGAGCCCGGACACCTGCCCGGTGAACTGGGTCACGGTGTCGCCCGCCCAGAACTTCACGAAGTCACGGTGACCCCAAAGTCTCCCTCTCTTGGATTCGGCCAAATCGACCCGCGGGCTGCAGGCCTGACCGAAGGTTTCTATGCGTTTCCGACGCGGGCAGCTTCGCCGAGCCCTGGGCGCCCAACCTGCCGACGCCTGAGTCTGTACAGACGGCGCCAAGGGGCGGCTAGAGTCCAAGCGTCGGCAGGGAGCTAAGAGGAGGCGGTCCTCCCGAGCTACCCACCAGGTCACCCGGTCTTGTCAGAGAGATGCCGGCCTAGCCTGAAGTCGGCTGGCGTCTGAAGCTGTACTTCGCGTATCTCTTCCACGTCTTCCCTCCGTCATCCGAGCCTTCGCCCCGCCAGTTGAACGAGTCCTTCTTGATGTCATAGAACACCCAATGCTCCAGTCGTCCTCGCTTGTTGACCGCCTCGAGCACGATTTCCCCTTCCCTCTCCCTTCCCACGAAGGTCAGGGTCGTGTTCTGCTTCGGCGAGACCCACGTGCTCTGCCACGCGTCCTTCTCCGGGTCGTAGAACCTGAGCGTCGTCCCGTGAGGGGTCATCTGCTTCGAGACAGGGTCTTCAGACATCCACACGTCCTGGACAGCCCTGCCCCCGAGTATCCACCTGAAGTGGACCTCCCCCTTCCCGCCCGGCACCTCGCTTCCATCCTCCTTCAGGAAGGTCGCCTCTCCGCCCCAGTCTCCTACGAACTGACCGAACAAGGACAGCTTCTCCTTATGCTCGCCGTACGGCTGGTCAGCCCCAAGCCCTCTCAATGTCCAGTGCGCTTCCAAGCTACACCCCCGCCAGCGACGCCCGCTAAAAGGGCGCCACCCACCCCAAGGTCGAAAAGGGAGAGGGATGAGTGCGACTGCGAGGAGAGGCCGGGAGTCCGTGCCGAGTCCTCTTTATATACTCAGTGAATTTCCGACCGACGAATGCCTCAGACCAAAGCCATCGTCAGCATCGAGAACGTAGTCGCCTCAGCCTCGATAAGCCAGACGGTCGACCTGAACCTGATAACCAAGAACTTCGTGACGGTAGAGTATCACCCCGACCAGTTCCCTGGCCTCGTCTTCCGCCTCCGCAACCCCAAGACGGCCACTCTGATCTTCAGCTCAGGCAAGATGGTGTGCACCGGGGCGAAGTCCGAGGAGCAGGCGCGCAAGGCGGTCGAGGAGGTGGTTAGGCAGCTGAAGAAGGGGAAGATACCCATCAAGAACGAGGCGGTGGTGGAGATCCAGAACATAGTGGCGTCAGCGAGTCTCGGAGGCAAGGTCCACCTAGAGGAGGCCGCCAGGGTCCTGCCGAAGTCCATGTACGAGCCAGAGCAGTTCCCAGGCCTCATCCACAGGATGGCCGACCCGAAGACCGTGATACTCCTGTTCGCGTCCGGCAAGCTGGTCTGCACGGGCGCCAAGAAGGAAAGCGAGGTCTACAGGGCAGTGAACAACCTCCACGTGACCTTGGAAGAAAAGAACCTGATGGTCTACTGACGCCGGCCGGCCGACTTCGCGATGGCCTTCATGTCGCCGTCGCTGATCAGCTCCATCGAGAGGAGCGTGTCTGCCATCTCCACCACGTCGGTCAGGGAGTGGAGCGCGATGCCCTGCTTGCTGAGCCTCTCCCTAGCCCCCTCCATCCTGTCTATCAGGACGAAGGCGTCTGACGCCTCTCCGCCGTCCTCCTCTATCGCGCGCGCGGTCGCGAGTATCGTCCTTCCGGACGCCGTGAGGTCGTCGAGGACGGCCACTGTCCAGTCGGGACGGACCTCCCCGTTGATCGTCCTCCCTTCGCTCCCGGTCGGCCTGCTCGAATACATCAGCGGCTTCTTCAACGACAGCGCCACCGGTCCGGCCAGCGCGAGGCCGCCCACGGCGACGCCGCATATCGCCTTCGCCTTCGGGGCCTTCGACGCCACGAGCTTGGACATCGAGTCCACGGACAGCTGGTAGAGCCCGGGATAGCTCAGCAGCCCTCTGAGCTCCAGGTAGTACGGACTCTCCCTGCCGTCAGAGAGGGTGAAGGTCCCGAACCTGAGCGCGCCGGCCTTCAGCATCCCTTCGGCGAACGCCTCCATCACCGAGCGACGAGACTTCCACGCCATGGGTGCCGCCGCCCGATTCGAGCTTAAAAACCAACTCCGAAGCTGAGTTGGTGTTTGCCGGAGATCTGGATACCATACGGCCCAGTGGAGACGCTCGTCACAGTCCAGGCGGAGAACATAGCGTCCATGGTCGACCCGCAGCCTGAGCCTGGCACTGCAGAGGCGGACCGCTTCGCCGACTCGGCCAAGGACGCCTCCGCCATCTTCGTATGCGACTCGTCGCCGTCCACGCTGGAGCTGATCCGCGGCGCCGCGTCTCGCCTCGCCTCGGCCGCTGGCCCGCGTCTCTTCTCCGCAGCCCCAAAGGCGGTCGAGTCATCCGCGCCCGAGCTCAAGGGAAGGCTGTCGACGCTCCCGCCCCCGATCCCCGCCGACCCCGGAGGCACGGCCTACGCCCCCGAGCTCCTCGCCGAAGGCCGCAAGGTCTTCGTCGCCACCCCGAGGCCCGACCCTCTGTTCGGGATCTCGGACGCGAAGGTCCAGGCGTGCCTGAACTGGGTCGCGAACTCTCACGTCGAGGCCGCGGGCGCCCGAAAGGAGATGGAGCCCACCCCCTTCGAGAGGACGGCATCGAAGGACGCCATGGACGCGCTCGTCGAGAGGATACCGCAGGCTTCCTTCGTCGACGCGGTCCCGAGAGGAGGGCGCCTGAGGGCGGTCCTGACCGACGCGCCGTTCGACGCGGTCAGGAACGGCTTCCTCGTCTCTGGCGTGGCCCCCGCGAAGGCGCTCGTGGTAGGGGTCGGGGGCAGGGGGTATGACGACACACTATCCTCGGCCATAAGGGCGGCCTGGAACTCGCTCACGGGCGTCAGGAAGGGAGGCTCGGTAGTCATGATGGCAGAGTGCGCGGCCGGGCTCGGGTCCACCGCGCTGGAGATGGCGGCGACCGGCAGGCTCGAAGCCAGCAGGAAGAGGGGCGCGCTGGTGAAGGGCCTCGAGGACATAGCCTACCTGGCGAGGCTGAGGGACGACTACGACGTGCTCCTCCTGTCCGGCCTTCCCGAGGTCTACGCCAAGTCGAAGCTCGGTCTGACGACCGCAAGAGGTTCCGGCGAGGCCGTCGGGCGCGTCCTCAACAAGATAGGGAGGTCAGGTAGAGTCAACATGGTGACCCGGGCCGCCGAGTGCAGGATAGAGGCGTCCTAGATGTGGAACCCGGCTATCGTCTGGGGCAGAGGCAGGCAGCACAGCCCGATCGCGAGGAACAACAGATAGATCCACTTCCTGTCCCTTGACAGCGGCGACACCTCGTCGAGCAGCTGCGGCTCCTGCGGCCACCTCAGGTTCATCAGGAACAGAGCCACCACGGACAGCGCCCAATACGTGGGGAGGTCGACGAATATGAGGAAGGCGACGCTCAGGTACGCCGCTGCCTTGGAGCCGACCGGCCCCCACGCCAGCCCGGAGAGGTACCCCCCGTCGAAGGCTGCGAGAGGGAGGAACGCGACGAACGAGAGTATCAGGCCGACGGTGCCTCCGTCGGCGAGCGGCGAAAGCGCCGAGTACCCAGGCGCGACCTTGGGGAGGAGGGGCCCGACGATGGCGCCGAGGCCTATCTGGATCACGCTCGGGCAGAGCGTCTGGGTCCCGTTGACCTGC
>JASHVX010000136.1 GCA_030044375.1 Nitrososphaerales archaeon
GCCGGCTCGGACGCCTTCTGCATCGAGGTCCTCGGAGGGATAACGAGGGCGCGGGGGACGAGCCCCACGGTCAGGTCGATGCTCGAGCGCGGGACCAGGATAGACTGCTCGACTTACTCGAAGTTCAGGGACAAGTTCGACAGGTAGGTGGTCAGGTGTCCAGGTCGAAGGCCTACGTGTGCTCGGTCGGGTTCACAAGGGTCGGCGACCACTGGGAGGACTCGGTCCTGGACCTGGCAGTGGAAGCCGCCCGCACGGCGCTCAAGGGCGCGCCCAAGGTCAAGCCCGCTCAGGTGTTCGTCGGAAACATGCTCGGAGCCGTAGGCTCCAGCCAGGGGCACCTCGGCGCCATGGTGGCCAGCGCCCTCCGCCTGCCGGGGGTCCCGGCCGTCAGCGTGGAGTCGGCGTGCTCGTCGGGAGGCTCGGCCTTCAACCTCGCCTACTCGCTGGTGAAGGCGGGCGCCCTCGAGTCGGCCCTGGTCGTCGGGGTCGAGAAGATGCGGGACCTGGAGCCAGAGGAGATCTCCCAGGCCCTCGCCATGGCAGAGTCCGCCGAGTTCACCCAGTTCGTGGGCGCCTCCTTCGCGGCCCTCAACGGCCTCCTCGCCAGGCACTACATGGAGCGTCGGGACGTCTCTAGGGACGAGCTCAGCGCCATCCCTGTCCTCGACCATGCGAACGCCGTCACCGCCGACCATGCGCAGTTCAGGAAGGCGATAACCCCAGAGGTCGTTGCCAGGTCCAGCATGGTCGCCGACCCTCTGAGGCTGTTCGACTGCGCCCCTGTGGGCGACGGGGCCGCGGCTCTCCTGCTCGTCGGTGACGGGGCTGCTTCACCGTCGAAGGGAGGCCTCGTGGAGGTCCTGGGAGGGTCCGTCTCGACCAACGAGTTCAGCGTCTACGAGAGGGACGACATGCTCGACTTCCGCGCGACCAGGGACGCGTTCAAGAAGGCCATGGGCCAGGCCGGCCTGTCCCCGTCGAAGGTGGGTCTGGCCGAGGTGCACGACGCCTTCTCTGTCGTGGGAGCGCTCTCCCTCGAGGCCATGGGCTTCTCGCAGAAAGGTCGCGGCGCGAAGGACGCCATGGAGGGCAGGTACGGCATGAGGGGCGAGCTCCCCATCAACACGTTCGGCGGCCTGAAGGCGAGGGGCCACCCAGTAGGCGCGACCGGGGCGTACCAGCTCGCAGAGGCCTACCTCCAGCTCACGGGCCGCGCAGGAAGGAATCAGGTAGAGGACGCCGACTACGCGATAACCCACAACATAGGCGGCGTGGACACGACGAGCGTCGTCCACGTCCTAGGACGGGCGGCCTAGATGGCAATCCGGGCGTGGCGGGTCCGCGACAGGTACTACAGGCTCGTGGGCAGCAGATGCACGAAGTGCGGCGCCGAGTACTTCCCCCATGCGTACGTGTGCCGCAAGTGCGGCTCCGGAGCCCTCGAAGACAAGGAGGTGCCCAGGCGCGGCAGCATCCTGACCTACACCCGCCTGTACGAGCCGCTGCCCGGCTTCGAGGCGCAGGCTCCTCTCTACCTCGCGGTCGTGGAGCTCGACAACGGGGCCAGGGTGCTCACGCAGGTCGTCGACTCGCCCGAGGAGTCGATCAGGACCGGCGCGAGGGTAAGGGCGACGATCAGAAGGGCCAAGGTCGACGGGGAGTCGGGGCAGATCCTCTACGGCTACAAGTTCATAGTGGACGCCTAGCTTCCGCCCAGGCTGGCTCCCGCGACCTCGGATAGCATATATGAGGACCGGGCGGAGCGTCGAGCCTCAGATGTCCTTCGACGACGTCACGCGCCTCGCCCAGCAGAGGGGCTTCTTCTTCAAGTCGGCCGACAGCTACCCGAACTCGCCCGCGGGCTTCTGGGACTACGGCCCGCTAGGGGTCGCGCTCAGGAACAACTACCTGCGGCTGTGGAGGCACATGATCGTCAAGAGGGACAGGATGCTGGAGATTGACGGCTCGCAGATAATGCCGAAGGCCGTCTTCGAGGCCTCGGGCCACCTCTCGGGCTTCACAGACCCCTTCGTGAAGTGCGGCAAGTGCGGCTCGGTCTTCAGGCCCGACAAGCGCATCGAGGACAAGACGGGGAAGCAGGTCCCCGAGAAGCTGAAGGACTCGGAGTACGACGAGCTGATGGCCAAGGCAGGCGTGAAGTGCTTGAAGTGCGGCGCGCCTCTAAGCGGCACGGGCCGCTTCAACATGATGTTCAGGGTGGGGATAGGCCCCGCCCAGGAGGAGGCCTATCTCAGGCCCGAGACCTGCCAGAGCATCTTCGTCGACATCCCTCTCATCTTCAAGACGCAGAGGGTCAAGCTTCCGCTCGGCGTGGCCCAGGTCGGCCGCAGCTTCAGGAACGAGATCGCGCCGAGGCAGGGCCTGCTCAGGCTAAGGGAGCTCAACCAGGCCGAAATCGAGGTGTTCTTCGACCCCGCGGCCGCCGAGGCGCCGCGGTTCGCCTCACTCCAGTCCGACGAGCTGAACTTCCTCCGGCCCGACGGGTCGGCCTCGACGTCAAAGGTCTCGCAGGCAGTGGCCGAAGGCCTGGTCCCCAGCGCCCTCGCCGGTTACTACCTCGCTCTGCTCGTCAGGTTCTACTCAGCCGCCGGACTCCCTGGGGAGCGACTCAGGTTCAGGGTGCTCTCCGAGGAGGACAGGGCCTTCTATTCGAAGGCGGCGTACGACCTCGAAGTCAACCTGTCCGTAGGCTGGCTCGAGCTCGTGGCCTGCAATTACAGGGGGGACTACGACCTCTCCCGGCACTCGGCCGCGAGCGGGACCGACTTCACTTTCGACGACGCAGGGAGGAAGGTGCTGCCCCACGTCTTCGAGCTTTCGATGGGGATAGACAGGAGCGTCTACGCGATCATAGAGGCGTCGCTCAGGTCAGAAGGGGAGAGGCGCGTCCTCGGCCTGAGGCCCTATCTCGCCCCTGTCACTGCCGGCGTCTTCCCCCTCGTGAACAAAGACGGGCTCCAGGAGGCCGCCGGCGAGCTGTTCGCCAGTCTACAGGAGGGGTCTGACGTGTTCTACGACGAGTCAGGCTCCATAGGGAGGCGGTACGCGCGCGCGGACGAGGCAGGGGTGCCGTGCTGCATCACTGTCGACTACGACACGCTGAAGGACGGCACGGTGACCCTGAGGAACAGGGACGACCGCTCCCAGGAGCGCGTCCTGTCGTCAGCCCTGGCCGAGCGGCTGTCTTCGCTGACACGGCTGCCTCGCTCTAGATGACTAGGGACAGAGCCAGGGCCACGGCCGCGCCTGCGAACG
>JASHVX010000137.1 GCA_030044375.1 Nitrososphaerales archaeon
GCGAGGGTGCGCAAGGCCTTCGAGGAGGAGGACGCCAACTCGATCGAGCCCATGCTGAGGGCCGTCACGGAGTACGTGACGCTCGGGGAGATCGTGCAGGTAGGCAGAGAGGCCTTCGGCACGTGGAAGGAACCCCTCATCGTCTAGCCGCGCTCGCAAAGGTTTTCAAACGGCGCGTGACTGCTTTTCCTCATGCCCAAGGCCGTCTCGGCGGGACGGAAGGTGCGGATACTGGTGGCGAAGCCCGGCCTCGACGGGCACGACAGGGGCGCCCTGGTCCTGGCTAGGGCCCTGAGGGACGCCGGAATGGAGGTCATCTACAGCGGCCTCCTCCCTTCCCCGGAAGAGGTGGCGAGGATGGCGATCGACGAAGACGTCGACGTGGTGGCCCTCTCTCTGCTCAACGGCGCCCACATGACTGCGTTCCCCAAGGTGAAGAGGCTCCTGGAGAAGATGGGAGGGGCCGACATACTCGTGGTCGGAGGAGGGATCATCCCCGATGAGGACAAGCCGAAGCTCAGGAGGCTGGGTATCACCGGCCTCTTCGGGCCGGGGAGCTCCCTCGACGAGGTCGTGGAACACGTAAGAGGAAGGGTGCGCAAGGAGCGCTGGGGAGAGCAGTAGTGCTTCGGCAGGACGAGTTCACCACACTTTCGAAGATGAGCTTCGACGTCTCGGAGGAGCAGGCCATCGTTCTCGGACAGGTGGATGAAATCTGCAAGGAGATACGTCCCATCGAGGACAGGTGCTACCTCGAGAGGAGGATCAACGACAAGGTCAAGCCGATGTTCGCGAAGGCGCACCTCCTGGGCCTCCCTGTCTCGAGGAAGTACGGGGACGGGCAGGGGGCCGACATGGTCACCTACTCGCTCGCCATAGAGAGGATCGGCAGGGAAGGAACTGGGATGAGGACCTTCTTCTCGGTGCACATGGCGCTGGGGGAGATGACGATCCAGCACTGGGGCACCGAGGAGCAGAAGGGGCGCTTCCTGACGCCAGCCACGAAGGGCGAGAGCATATTCGCGTTCGGGCTGACCGAGCCGAGCGCCGGCAGCGACCCCGCGTCGCTGAGGACGACCTTCGAGGAGAAGGGCGGGAGGTTCGTGCTGACAGGGCAGAAGATGTGGATCTCCCTCGGCTCGACGGCGAAGCACGTGCTGATCTTCGCCTACCCGAAGGGGAGGAGGGAGGGCATGTGCGCGTTCGTCGTCGACTCGTCGAGCCCGGGCTTCAGGGCGGAGATGATCAAGCACAAGCTCGGCCTCCCGACCTCGGACACCTCGACGATCTACCTGGACGGGGTGGAGGCCTCGAAGGAGGACATGCTCGGGCCGCCGGGGAAGGGGATGTCCGTGGCCTTGTCGGGCCTGATGAACGGAAGGCTCAGCGTCGCCGCGGGGTGCGTCGGCGTCATCCAGGACTGCCTGGACGAGTCGGTTAAGTACGCTAGGGTCAGGGTCCAGCATGGGAAGCCGATAGCGGGGCACCAGCTCGTGCAGAGGCACGTCGGCCTGATGTCGATGAACCTCGAGGCTGCGAAGCTGCTCCTGCTCAAGGCCGCGTTCACGAAGCAGAAGTACGAGGAGGATCCGACGAACAGGGCGCTCCTCGAGGAGACTGACGCAGCCGTCACGAAGGCGAAGTACTTCGCCGCGAACGCATCCTTCGACGCTGCCAACAGGGCCGTGCAGGTCTTCGGCGCGAACGGCTATACGTTCGAAAGCAGGCCGGCGAGGCACCTGGCCGACACGAGGGTGACGATGATCTACGAGGGCGCCAACGAGATACTGGAGCAGAAGATGGCGCTCGGGTCGCTGGGCAAGGAGTTCGCGGCCTACTCCTAGGCGGGAGGGGACGTCTTTCGCGGCACGGAAAGATCTGGGCCCTGCTCGCCCTCGCGCTGGTCCTGTCCGGGACCGCGGTCTACGCATACACCACCCTGACGGCGCCGGTGCCGGGGTGCCTGCAGCCTGCGAGCGGGCGCAAGGAGTTCGACCATCTGGCGCGCTCCGAAGTCACGGCGATCACTGAGTGGGAGCTGCCGAGCCCGGGGAGGTACGCCAACGCGATCGCTGTGGCCCCGGACGGCTCGGTCTGGTTCGGAGAGCAGTCGCTGCCCGGGGTCGCCCACTTCTTCCCCAACAACGGCACCCTGGTCGAGTACGCGTGGCCGACCTGGCCAGGCGAGCCGACGGGATGCGCCCCGAAGACCTCGATCTGGGGCATCGCCCTCTGGGACGGGATGGTGTGGGCGTCCAACTACAACGAAGGCTCCATCGTGGGGCTCAACCCGGCGAACGACACCTTCGAGGTGCTCAAGCTGCCCGAGGCGAACTCGGCCCCTGAGACGCTGACCGTCGGCCCTGACGGGGCGCTCTGGTTCACCGCGATCACAAGCTCTGCCGTCGTGGGGAGGATATCGCCCTCCCTCTCCGTCTCCATGTACCCCGTACTGGACTGGACCGACCAGCTCCCGTCGCAGATCTCCTTCGTGAACTCCACGTTCGCGTACTACACCGCGCTCGACCCGCTGGCCCCGTCCTCGAGCGGGCTCTATTCGTTCGACCCGCAGAACGTCAGCGAAGGGATCACGCCGTCCCGCGTCGGAGGCAACACTTCGCTCTCGGCCCTGACGGGGCTGGCGCTCTCCGACGGGGAGATCTGGGTCGACCAGCACATCACGTCGAACGTCTGGGGGTACAACACCACTTCAGGCGAGTGGACCATCTACCCCACCTCGACGGAGAACTATACCGCGACCACGCTCCCGTACTTCGTGGAGACCAGCGGCGGCACAGTCTGGCTGAACGAGCACTACGCAAACGAGATAGCCGAGCTCGAACCGGCCGCGGGGACGCTGACCGAGTACAGCGAGTCCGACCCGCCGGCGTCCAACTACTCCACGATCCAGAACGACCTGACCATAGCTACCGCGCCGGGCGGGCTCTGGCTGACGTCGATGACGGGGAACTACATAGGCTTCCTGAACGCCAGCTACGTTCCGAGCTTCTCCGTGTCGGTCGAGGGCTCGAACTCGCTCACCCTCTCGAACGGCACGGCCGGCGTCGCCACTCTGCGCGTCGAAGGGACCTGGAGCGGCTCCCTGAGCGTCGAGTCCTCGGACTCGGAGCAGTACACCTCGGTGCCGAGCCACATCTCGATTGTCGCCAACGAGACGAGCGTCCAAAGCCGCGCCGGCGGCTCCGCGCTGTCCGTGAGGCTGTCGCTCGACGGTCAGCTCTCTCCGGGACGATACACCGTGGCCGTCACGCTCTCCGACGGGCTCATCAAGCAGACCGCGTATCTCTTCGTGACCGTCGAGGCGACGAGCTCCCCGTCGGCCTAGCGCCAGGCTCAGGCGGCTGCGGCAGCGTCAAGGTCGCCCCAGACGGACCCCTGGCGGGCGCCGGGCGCCCCTTCCAGACCCTTCAGCATGCCAGAGTCCCTGAGGTCCGCGACGAGGCGCGCGGCGTACGACGGGGCGCCGGTGGCCCCGGGAGAGTTGTAGTTCAGGACGTGGATCGACGACTCGCCGTGGAAGACGAGCGCCTCGGGGACGAGTCCGCCAGGGCCCACCAGGGAGCTCCTGACCCCGGAGATGCCTCGGCTCACGAGCAGGCTGGCGCCAAGGCCTGGGATGAAGCGCCTTACGCGGGCGCACATGGCCCTCTTCGAGAGCGCGCTGCGCCACTCGTCCAAGACCATCGACGCGAACTCGGGGTCGCTCAGGAGGCCCAGCTTGGGACCCAGCGGCGCCGACAGGAACGACGGCGCTGAGAGGAGGCCGAGCCCTGCGTAGGCGTAGGGACCCGCCACCATCACCGCCGTGGGGCCTATCTGTCGCCTCCCGTCGGGACGGACCACGAAGTGTGGGTCGAGGAAAGGGAACCTCGGGTGCCGCGGCAGGCTGTACACGTTCCTCCGTATCCTGGGCCCGAAGGCCTCGCTCACAGCCCAGTAGTCTCCGCGGAAGTTGAGCATCGAATATTTTCGCGCCAGCCCCAGCGCGTGCGCGATGTCGAGCGCCCCGCCGCCTGCCGCGTTGACCAGGAGCGAGCACCTGGCGCCCTCTGCGGCGCTTCCACGCGAGAAGAGGACCTCGGTGGAGCCGGCCTTCTGCCTGACCGAGGCCACCTTGCAGCGGCCGAGGAAGGACACGCCGTTGCGGAACGCCAGGCTGCCGATGCAGGCTGTGAAGGCGCCGAAGTCGACCGAAGCGTCGGTCCTTACGTGCAGCCCTGACCGGCACTCCACCTCGGGTTCGAGCGACCTCACCTCGCGGCCGTCCAACAGCTCCAGCTCGGACTCGTCGACCCCGTTCCTGGCTGCCCAGGCGACGTACTTCTCGAGGGTGCCCACCCCGGAGTCGCGCAACGCGACCTCCACCGTTCCGTTCTGGCTCCAGGGCAGCCCGTGCCTCTCTGCGAGGCCCCTCCAAAGCGGGTAGGAGAGCCGGGCCGAGGCCGCGAAGACCCTCTTCGTGTCCGGGTCCAGGTAGAAGGGACGATGGACTATCCCGGTGTTGCGGGAGCTCGCGTGCCTGGCGACCCCGTCTTCCTGGTCCACCAGGGTGACCTTGCAGCCTGACGTGACGGAGAGCCAGTACGCCAGGCTCGCCCCGAGGACCCCCGCGCCTATGACGAGCACGTCGGTCTGCCGAAGAGAAGACAAGGGATCGACCTCAGAGCCGGTCTTCACGGCTGCGGGCAGCGCTCTTCTGGGCGGAGGGCTGCGTCGGCGTCTCGCCTTCTAGACTGTCTTGAGGTATCCGTTCTGCTCGAGCCACTCGGCGTGGGCTTTGATGTACCGCCACAGTATGTCCGCCTTCCGGTTGTCGAAGTCCCAGGGCGCGACCAGGACGATGTCTCCCTCGCGGATCCACATCCTCCTCTTCAGCTTCCCGCGGATCCGGCAGTTGCGCGTCTCGCCGTCGGCGCACTTGACTATGACCTGGTCCCCGCCAGTGAGCTTGATCGCCCTGCCGAGGATCTCGCCCTGTCCTGGCATCACCAGCTCCTTCAGGTTAGACTCGCTGAGCACCTTCCGCTTACCCACTGACAGTCACCTCCGCGCAGGCGAGATACCCCGGTTTAAATCGCTTCATCTGCGGCGTCTCCACCTGCCTCCCCACCGATTCCTCGACCGGCGCCTAGACGCGCCGTCCCGCCCAGTGTCGTCGGCGAGGCTCAGCTTCAGGTGGATCTCGTCGGCGGGCGTCAGGGGCTTGATTGGCGTCTTGGCGCGGGAGAGTATCCTCGCGAAGTCGGCGACCTCGTCTCTGCTCACGAAGGTGTAGGCAACTCCCAGGTCCCCGGCCCTGGCGGTCCTACCCACCCTGTGCAAGTACACTGCGGGGTCCTCAGGCACGTCGTAGTTGATGACGCAGCCCACCTGCCTCACGTCGATCCCCCGTGACGCCACGTCGGTGGACACGAGCACGTCGACGCGGGAGGACCTCAGGAGCCCCATGGAGTGGTCCCGCTGGTTCTGGGTCAGGTCGCCGTGCAGCTGGGCGACGCTTATGAATCGCCTGCCGAGTTCCTTGGCCAGCCTCGCGGTGCCATGCCTCGTCCTGCAGAAGACGACGGTGCTCCCTCTGTTGTCCATCTTCAGGATCCGCAGGAGGAGGTCCAGCTTCTCGGGCCGCTCTGCCCTGGCATAGAACTGCTCGAGCGTCTGCGAAGAGGGCTCGTCCCGGTCGACGAAGATGCGCTCGGGGTCCTTCATGTACCTCTCAGAGAGGTCGACTATCCTCTTCGGCATCGTGGCCGAGAAGAGGCTCAGCTGCCGGTCCGCCGGGGTCGAACCGAGTATGAACTCGACGTCTTCCACGAACCCCATGTCGAGCATCACGTCGGCCTCGTCGACCACGACGAAGCGGGCGGAGTCCAGCCTCAGGGTCCTGTGCATCAGGTGGTCTATCGTCCTCCCTGGAGTGCCGACCACGACGTTCACTCCCGACCTCAGGGCGTCGAGCTGGACATTCATCGACTGGCCGCCGTAGACGGCGAGCACCGATATGCCGGTGAAGGCCCCCAGCCTGCTCAACTCGCGGGAGATCTGGACCGCGAGCTCTCGCGTCGGGGCCAGCACCAGCGCCTGGACCCTCCGGTCGCTCGGGTTGACAGCGTGGAGGAGCGGGATGCCGAAGGCGGCAGTCTTTCCCGAGCCCGCCCTGGCTTGGCCTATGACGTCCCGTCCGGCCATCAGCGGGCCGATGGCTTTGGACTGCACGGGGAAGGGCTTGACGTATCCTGCTGACTTCACGCCGCGCAGCACCTCGGGACTGAGGTCGAACTCCTCGAAGCTGTCCAAGCTACTCTGCCTGATGACCTCTGACATTCTTCAAGACAGTCTGTTGCCCTGGCTCCCTGTAGAAACTGGAGGTGGTGGGATGGCTTGCCTAGGCGGCAGCCAGCCTCTGGCCCCTGCTGCGCTGCTCGAGCCCCTTCGGGACGAAGGCAGACTCGAGGTCGTCCGACCTTAGGATCTTGAGGCCGTACTCTTCAGCGAGCCGCGCTGCGCGGCCCGGCATCGTCTCACTCAGACAAATTATGTAGGCTGAAACTCCTGTGTCGAGCTTCTTGATGAACGTCTTGATGACTTCCGTTTCTGTCAGGGTCTGACATATGTCGAAGGCCAGCTTCTCATGCCCGCTCAGCGCGAGGAAGTCGAAGCGATGGGTCACCCCAGATCGTCCTGAGACGGTAGGTGGATTGACCACCTGCCAGTGTGACTTCGCCGCTGTAATCTCTAGGGATAGCCTCTCGTAATACATCGAGAACGCTGTCTCTGACTCTTGCCTAACCACTATAAGAGTGTAACTGAGCGAGGTTTCTTGTTCATCTGGCCAAGCCCCGGAGGGGCGCTGCTGCGCTTAAGTCTGAGTCCCGCCGCCTCGTGGCGTGAAGCATCCACGGCGGCAAGCCCCTCGCCTGTAGTCTGCAGGGAGCTCAGGAGGTCGGACCTCCCTTACTTCGAGGACCTGGTGCGTCAGGGCATGGGGGAGTTCGAGAGAGCCACCTTCCTCGACAAGCCGGCAGCCGAGCAGTTCCAGTCTCTCCGCCGGAGGTGGGTGTGGGTCATGCTCGCCGTTCTGAGGGTGGTCGGCGCACCGCCGATCAGGGTCTTCGTGGGCGTCCGGGACGGCAGGGCCGTCGGCACCGCATCGCTGATCCTCCTTCCGGACTCCGGGTACGTCGTGGGAGTCGCCACCGACTCGGGGGCGCGCAGACAAGGTGTCGCCTCGAAGGTGATGGAGGCGGTCCACAGCGCCGCGAGGGCCAAGGGCAGGCGATGGCTCGCCCTCGACGTGGAGTCTGACAACGCCGCCGCCATCCGGGTCTACAAGAGGTTGGGCTACGAAGAGACGGCTGAGGTCGGCTGGTATGCGGGCCTGCCCGAAGCGCCTGACGGCCCCGAGGAGGGGGTCAGGGAGGCGGCGAAAGAGGAGCTCAAGGACCTGGCGGCCTGGGTGAACCACACTCTGCCGCGCGAGGTCAGCCGAGCCCTGCCAGCTGACAGCCGAAGGCTGTCGCATTTCGAGACTGTGACAAGGTGGCCGGGGTCGCCGGTAAGGACATGGACGCTCGGCTCGCCGGGCAGTCCGTCGGCAGTGGTCAGAGGGTCCTACGTGCCGTCGGCGGGCACCGCATATGTGATACCGGTCGCGTGGGAGGAGCAGATGAGGGCGGACT
>JASHVX010000138.1 GCA_030044375.1 Nitrososphaerales archaeon
AAGAGGAAGGTCCCGAAGAACTCGGCAGCAAGCTTCCTCTGAAGAGAGATGCCGGCCGGCAAAGAACCTCTGGCAAATGACCGAGAGGTTGCCAATTAAGACTTTCCGCGACCTTGCGAAGCTAACCTGCAGCGGGGTCTCAATCGAGGGCCCTAACAAGTGGCTCACGATAATCCAGAACGCGGCAAAGTCCCGCGACTTGACAGCGAGAAAACGGAGGAGCGAGTCCCGTAGATTGGACAGCACCCGCGACGACAATTCTTATATACAAACAAAAGTTGTGAACCGAAAATATGAGTCAGATAACCGGAGCAGGCCAGCCAGTCATATTGCTAAAGGAAGGTTCGAGCGAGAGCAGGGGTAGAGAGACGCAGCGCAACAACATCGCAGCTGCGAAGCTCATCGCCGAGGTCGTCAGGACCTCGCTGGGCCCGCGAGGCATGGACAAGATGCTCGTCGACTCCATGGGCGACGTGACGATAACCAACGACGGCGCGACGATGTTGAAGGAGCTCGACGTGCAGCACCCCGCCGCCAAGATGATGGTGGAGATCAGCAAGGCTACCGACAACGAGGTAGGAGACGGAACCACGTCGGCTGTGGTGGTAGCCGGTTCCCTTCTGCAGAAGGCCGAGGACCTCATCGACAAAGAGGTCCACCCCGTCGTCATAGTCGACGGTTACCTGAAGGCCGCGGAGAAGGCGCAGAAGATACTGGAAGACATCGCTGAGAAGATTGACCCGACAGAGAAGTCGGACCTCCTCGGTGTAGCCATCACCAGCATGCTGACGAAGCTCGTCAACGAGGACGCGCCCCACCTCGCGGGGGTCGTGGTCGACGCGATCCTGCTGATAACCGAGAAGCAGGATGGCGGCCTGAAGGCCGACATTGACAACGTGAAGGTCGAGAAGAAGCCTGGCGGCGCCATCACTGACACGCAGCTGATCAGAGGGATGGTGCTCGACAAGGAGGTCGTGCACTCCGGGATGCCGAAGCGGGCGGCCGAGGCGAAGATAGCCCTCATCAACTCGGCGCTCGAGATTGAGAAGACGGAGTTCTCTGCGGAGATCAGGATCAATGACCCCGCGCAGATGCAGCAGTTCATGGACGAGGAGAGCAGCATCCTGAAGGGGATGGCGGACAAGGTGAAGGAGGTCGGCGCCAACGTGGTAATCTGTCAGAAGGGCATCGACGACCTCGCCCAGCACTTCCTCGCGAAGTCAGGCGTACTCAGCGTGAGACGCGTCAAGGAGAGCGACATGACCAAGCTCGCGAAGGCGACCGGAGCAAGGATCGTCACGAACCTCGACGACCTGACCGGCAAGGACCTTGGGTATGCGAAGCTGGTCGAAGAGAGGAAGCTTGAGGACGACAAGTGGGTCTTCATCGAGGGCTGCAAGAACCCGAAGGCCGTGACGATACTGGTCAGGGGCGGGACGCAGCGCATAGTGGACGAGGCCGAGAGGGCTCTCCATGATTCCCTCATGGTCACGAAAGACGTGGTCGAGCTGCCGCGCGTGGTGGCCGGCGGAGGGGCTCCGGAGGAGGAGGTCTCTTGTCAGTTGAGGGCCTGGGCCCAAAAGCTGTACGGAAGAGAGCAGCTCGCGGCCTTGAAGTTCGCGGACGCCATGGAGTCGATCCCCATGACGCTGGCCGAGAACGCAGGCATGGACCCGATAGACACCCAGGTCGAACTGCGCGCGAAACACGGCAAGGACGGCAAGTGGTACGGCGTCGACGTCATGAACGGCAAGGTAGGCGACCTGTATACCAAGAACATCGTCGAGCCGCTGGCAGTCAAGCTGCAAATCCTGCGCGCCGCGACCGAGGCCGCGTCTATGATACTGAGGATAGACGACGTGATCGCTGCGAGCAAGATGAAGGCCCCACCCACCCCGCCAGGCGGAGGCGGCATGGGCGGAATGCCTCCGATGTAAGGTCGCACGGCACGGTCAGGCTATCGCGGCCCAGGAGGGCCGAAGGCGCGCGGGTCGAAGACGGTGTGGATTGAGACGATTTTGCCGCCTCTGACCTGATACCACGAGGACATGAACACGGTAGAGCCAGCGGTCTTCAGGTCGTAGAGGACGCAGAGGTCGTCGCCGTCAACGAAGACCCTTCCTGACGTCGTACCTCCCGAAGTACTTGCGGAGCGTCTCGATGGAGTCGAGGGGCTTGCCGAAGGCTTCCCCGCCGGGACCGACGACCCGGACCTCTCATGGAGGCACTGTAGCGCATCCTCGTAGCGGTTCTCGTCGAGGGCACGGACGGACGTACGCCGTAACTATGTTCTTCGCGCCACCCTTCAGAGACATGCCCATCACCACGAGCCCCAGCGTCCCATAACCGCTCTCTTGCTAGGTGCCTTCGCCCCTAGGGCTCGGGCTTCGCTTCTTCCGTCTCCTCTTTGCCCCAACGTCCGACTCTAGGGAGAGGCTTGGTGCGGAAGAGGGTCATGCCCTGCTGGTAGCGCTGGATCTCGACTTCGAGGAAACGGATGTCCGAGTTCAGTGAGGCGATCTCCTTGTCCTTTCCGGGCTTGCCCGTCAACTCGGCGATCCTCGCCCTCTTGTCGCTGACCATGGCCGACAGAAGCTGTTCGTACTCGGTGGTCAAGGCACTGACCGGCGGCCTGTCGAAACTATAAAGGCGTTCTCGAAGAGCGCGGAACTGTGAGGCCACAGCTGCTGCTTTGCGGGGTCGCTGTCTGCGGTCTGGGGGCCCTGTTCTTCCTCTTAGGCCCGATATTCGCGCTCCCTCCGGCGGCCCTCGTCCTGACGCCGGCCGCTGGTCCGTCGGGGACGCTGGTCACGGCGACAGGGTCCGGTCTTCCGGCGGGGACGGGCGTCTATCTCTATTGGCAGGAGGAAGCGCCCGGGAACGAGACATTCTACTTCCTAGGGAGCGCGCAGGTTGCGAACGGGGGCGGCCTCGAGGCGTTCACCTTCCAGGCGCCACAGGCCCCGTCGGGGCTGCACAACGTCACAGTCAGCAGCGTAGGCCTGGGTCCGACCACGGGTGCGATCCCCTCGGAGTACGAGCTGGGAGTCGCCGAGTTCAACCTCACAAGCTCGGCAGTCACCCAGTCGCCGACGTCCGCCGCGGGCGGGCCGTCGCCGCTTGACACGTGGGGAGGGATCTCGGTCGCAGCTGGCGGCCTGCTCATCGCAATGAGCTTCGTCGTGAAGGAAAGGAAAGGCGTCATCGAGGCGCCACCCGGCCATCGGTTCTGTCCCTTCTGCTCGAACCCCGTCGCCCTGGGGGAGGAGAGATGCCCCGTCTGCAACGGACAGCAACCAAAGGAGGGGGAGTAGTCCGTGGAGACTGGAGAGGGGTCTACGCGCCCGCCCACACTTCGTGAGAGCATCTCCTTTCACGGGCACCGCCTGATCCGTTCGACGCATCCGACGACCATCGAGGTCACCGAGGAGGAGCATCTGACGGAGAACGGCGACTGCATCATCGGAGTGGGCGCGGAGAAGGGATGCGCGGGCCTGAGCGACGGACTGAAGACCGCCCTCAGGTCTGGCAGTGCGACAGTGAGGCTCTCCATAGTGGTGGGAGGAGAGCGCTTCGGGTTCGCCGCGTCTGGGGACCCAGGCCTGCGGCTCTCGCATCCACATGACGTCGTCATCAGGAGGAGCGGGTTCGTGAGCGAGAGGACGCTGGCGCTGAGGGCCACGGCCTCCGCGAGGGACATACCGAGGACGATCGTCTCCAGACTGAGAGACCCCAGAACGGCAGGGGTCCTCGAGATAGAGGTCGTGGGCGCTTGACCACGAAGAGGGCAG
>JASHVX010000139.1 GCA_030044375.1 Nitrososphaerales archaeon
TCCCGTTCAAGAGCCTGCTGCCTCTCTACGAGGTAATCTCTTTCGCGACAGGAGTCAACCGCCTCTACGCCAAGGGCGTCATAGAGCAGCAGGACAGGCTCATCTCCGCCCTCGGGAGCGAGTTGGCCGTCCTTCTCGACGCCCCCTTCGACCAGCTGTCGCGCCACTGCAAGCCCGAGGTGGCTTCTGCCATCATCGCAGTAAGAGAAGGACGGCTGGAGTTCAAGCCCGGTTACGACGGGGTCTACGGCATTCCGTCGTTCGGACAACTAGGCGGATAGAGTCAGGGTCTGGAACCGGCACCCAGCTTCCGCTTCGACCTCTTGAGCGCCAGCTCTACCTTTGGAAACAGGTGCTCCGCCAGCGCCGAAGGCGACACTCTGACGGCAAGGTAGACGTCATGCACCCCGCTGTAGGTCAGCAGTATCTTCGCCTTCTTGTAGGCAATGAGAATGAAGTTGGTCTTTCCATACCACTTCTCCGCCTGCGCCGTAGCTTCAAGGAAGACGGTGTCCAAAGCGCCAAGTCTCTCTTTGGTCTGCTCCTCTAGCTTGCGCCGTTTCGTGTACCTCTCGGAATAGACCGTGACGAGCGTTTGTCCTCTTCCGTCCAAGACGACGACCCACTGGAAGGCTGGATCCACAGAGAGGACCTCCTTTCCAAGGGCTTCAGCGAACTGCGACTCCACTCAGCCGAGGGGGAGATGCCGGTTACAAAAGAGTAGTGAAGACGGCTCGGGCGAGTCCACAGAGTCCCTAAATCCAAGCTCGGCTCGACCGCACTGTGCGAGTCCAACAGCCCAGGTTCCTCCGCCGGTTCGATGGAAGGGCGCAGGTCTATTCGATGTATAGGCCAAGGTACCCCGAAGGCGTGCTTCGGAAGCTCGGCAGCGAGATAGACTTCGATGCCAGAGCGGTCGTCGCAGACGTAGGGTCGGGGACAGGGATACTCTCGAAGCTCTTCCTGGACAACGGAAACAGGGTGTACTGCGTAGAGCCCAACAAGGAGATGAGGCGAGTGGCCGAAGAGGACTTGTCAGCATATCGTCCTCGTTTCGTCAGTGTTGACGCGACGGCCGAAGCGACGGGGCTGGATGATGGCAGCGTGGACCTCGTGACGGTGGGGCAAGCGCTGCACTGGTTTGACTTCGCGAATGCGAGGAAGGAGTTCCAAAGGATTCTCAAGAGAACCGGCCATCTCCTGGTCATCTACAACTGGAGGAGGTCGGACACCCTGGCCGACAGGGCCTACACCAGGCTGGCGCGCAGATTCGCGAACAACATGGCCGACGTCCCGGGGGTCGACTCGGCTTACGTCGCAAGGTTCATCGGCAGCAAGAAGATCAGGCGACTCATCGTACCCAATCGACAGGTGCTGGACTTCGAGGGACTGCTTGGAAGGCTCGCTTCGGCGTCATATGCGCCGGCGCAAGGGAGTCCAGAGTGGGCGAGGCTGGAGAAGGACGTGGAACGCATAGTCAGCAGGCATGGCAGGAGAGGGAAGGTAGTCCTGCATTACCACACCGCGATGTACATCGGCCAGTTCCAGTGACGGCAGAGGGAGATGGGGACGGTCGGATTTGAACCGACGGTCTACAGGTTACTTGCAGCTCCAATGCCTAATCATCCACGCTGCCGTGTCATCAAACGTTTTCGTTTGACCACTGGAGCCTGTCGCCCTGCCTTTCCAGGATGAAGAGTCTCCTTCACCTAGCTGGGCTACGTCCCCATCAAGGTCGGCGATGCACAGTGCGAGACGGCTCCAGACACCGATGAGCCCAGCGAGCCGTCCAAGCTACGAAGCCTCCCGCCTCCCTCGAAACCGGCAGAGGCGTATCTGGGTATAAAAGCGTCGGCGGCGAGACGGCCTCCGAAGCGTCAAGCTCACCTCGACAGAGATCGTCCCGCCCGGCGCCATCCGAGCGTCTCAGATGGTGGCGAGCTCCAGACCAACGCCCTTCCCGTATTCGTACCCGTGTCTAGCCGCCTCCAAGTTCAGCTTGACATATTTCGCCTTGCGATCTGTCAGGAAGTGTGCCATTACGTCCTTCAAGAGCGCCATATCCTCGTCGTGCCCCGAGATGGCAAGGAACGCGCCAAGCATCACCATGTTGGCGGCGATCCTCGTGTCGGGGATGTCCTGGTTCGAGTCCCATAGCTGTATGGCTATCTCCGTGGCCGGTATCTTCACGACAGAGACGTCGCCCCTCGCCGGCTCGTCGGGGATCAGCGAGCTGTTCATCAGCAGCGTCCCTCCCCTCTTCAGCTTCGCCAAGTAGTCCATCGACGGGATGTTCATGACGACCAGGTAATCAGGTTCCTCTGCTATCGGAGACGCGATCTCGTCTTCAGAGATGACGACATAGCACTTCACCTTGCCGCCCCTGCTTTCCGGCCCATACGAGGGGGTGTACGCGACATGCCGTCCGCTCAGAAGCCCCAGATAGCAGATGTAGTTACCCACTTCGAGGACGCCTTGGCCGCCGGCGCCCGCGATGATCATCTCGGTCTTCATTTCCTCTCGACACCGAACCTGTCCTTCAGCAGCACTGGCGGGAACAGCTTCGCCAGCGTCTGGGTGGCGTACAACTTGGCCTCGAGAACAGTCATCTTCCAGTTGACGCTGCAGCTCCCGACGATCTCTACGAACGCGAAGCCGCCCATCTGTTGCACCCTGAAGGCGTTCTCCACGACCTTGGCGGTCTCGAGCGCGCCCCGTGCGCTGTAGAGGCCTGTCGACCTCAACGGCTCGATCGGGAGGACGACTCTCCTGACGTAGGCCGGCCTGTCGAAGTTCGCCACGAGCTTCGACGCGTCGATCGGCGGGCCCGTGTAGTCCGTGTCCCTTCCGAACGGAGATGTAGTGGTCACCATCCCCATCGGTGTGGTCGGCGCCATCTGTC
>JASHVX010000140.1 GCA_030044375.1 Nitrososphaerales archaeon
GAGGCGGATCCGCTTCTCGACATCCCTCGTCATTCCTGTGGTCAGGATCGTCGGCGAATAGGTCTCCATCACCTCGGCGACGACCAGCCCGAGCTCCGTGACCGTCATGTCTCTCCCCTCCACATACCCTCGCTCCACAAGCGTCGATATGACTGCGGCCCTGGTCGTCTTCGTTCCGACGCCCTCTCCTTCCATCCTCTCGAGGAGGCTTCCTTGGTTATATCGCGCTGGCGCCTTCTCAATCTGCTCTCTCACATGTATTCTCAGTGCTCTGACCCCCTCCCCTTCGACGAGCCGCAGGGCGTCGACCTCCGTTTCGCCTGGGACCATGCCACGAAGTCCTATCCACCCCTGGTTCACTGTCCTCGCCTCCCTCAAAAGGAAGACGTGCTCACAGACGACGATCCTGGCGATTTGCAGCTCCTTCTTTGCCGGAGGCCCGAACGAAGCCAGGAACCTGGTCACGATCAAGTCGAAAAGTGACATTTCAATCGGTGCGAGACGGGTCCTAGGCAGTTCCCCTGTGGGATAGATCGCGGGATGGGCGGGGTCTGTTTCAAGGCCTTGGGTCGGCTTCGCGCCGCCCCGCAACGCACTTTCAGCGGCGTCGGAGTATCTTTCGGCCCTGCGAAGGTCCCGCAGGATTGCTCTGTGGTCAAGCGACGCGGGGAGGCGCTGGCTACTGGTCCTTGGATATGAGACGAGCGCCTTCAGATAGAGTCTCTCGGCAACGCCCAAAGTCGTAATCGGCGAAAGCTGGAGCGTCCTGTACGCCTCTCTCTGAAGACTCCCGGTGTTGTGCGGGGGAGGGGGTGGTACATAGACGACCTTGTTGACTACACGTGCTACCGAACCTCTGACGTTCTCGCACCTTTCTCTAATCGCTTCGGCATCCGCCTTCGACTCGACCCTGGCCTCACAGTAGGGGGCGACGAGCTCAGTCCCGTCGTCCCTTGCAAATGTCCCCGATATCTTCCAGTAAGGAACGGGGACAAACTGCCTGATCTCCACCTCCCTCTGAGAGAGGAACGCGAGAGTCGGACCTTGGACCCTTCCGATGCTGAACGTCCTTCGCACTGGTCCGTAAGCCGGCGCGGACCGCGAGAGCGCCCTTGACAGGTTGACACCATATAGGAAGTCCACGAGGTGCCTCGCTCTCCCACCCCGGGCCACTCCTTCGCCGGAGGGCTCCACCTGATCGAAGGCTTTGGCAACGTCATCTTTGGTCAAGGCGGAGAGCTTCACGCGAGAGACGGCAGTCTCTCTCCCTTGGCATGCATACCGCAAGACGTTGAAGCCTATCGTCTCGCCTTCAGGATCGAAGTCGCACGCGTTGACCAGCTTCGAGGCGCCCTTCGCGAGTTCACGGATAGCCAAGATCCTCCTCTCTGCATCCGTGCTCCTCTCGTCTACGAGATTGGCAGGAAACCACTCAACGTCGAAGACGGGGTAGGTGTTACGCTCCTTGAAAGGATCGGAGGTCTCATAGAGGTGTCCCTGCGCCGAGCAAACCGCGAAGTCCTCTCCTCTCCTGCTAAACCGAAAGACCGCCAGTCCGTTGACCAGAGAGCTAGTCGGGCTACCGTCAGAGAGCGCGTCCGCGACGCGACGGGCCGCGTCAGGTTTCTCGCATATGACGAGAGTATACCCACTACGGAGAGTTCTCGAAGACGGTGCACTTGCCAGGCTGGACCGCAAATTCCTTCTTAGGAGTAGGATCCGTCTACCTTTCTGACGTCAACCTTGAACTTCTCGAGCGAAAGCTTCGCGCCACAACTCTTGCACCTGAAGCCTGCAGACTTCAAGACGTCCCCGGGCGGCCTGAGATCGAATCCAGAGTAGAGCGAAGTCCCGCAAGCCATACAGGCGATCTCATAGGTCATCGCGCAACTCTCGCGAAGAGTTCGCCTAAAAACATGTTCGGGATTCTTACGACGCCTGGACGGCAAAGGCCGCGATGAACTATTAAGGACACAGAGTGGGTGGCTCCAGTATGCTGAAGACGACACAGCTGTACTCTTACCACTCACTACACTCGAAGTTGACCGGGTTCGCAGGCTATGAGATGCCCCTCTGGTATACCACCACTACAGACGAGCACATGGCGGTCAGAAGCTCTTCTGGAATCTTCGACGTCTCCCATATGGGCCGTGTACTCGTCAAGGGCGAAAGCGCTCCTTCCTTCTTAGAGGGCCTGTTGCCTACCAAGGTTCAGGCGCAAGAGGTAGGCAGGGCCTTCTACACACTATTGCTGAACGACCGCGCAGGGATAATCGACGACCTCATAGCCCTGAGGACGGGTGAGAAAGAGTTCGTGCTCGTTGTGAACGCCGCAAACCGCGAGGCCGACATCAGTCACATGGAACAGCACGCACTCGCAGGGGTCGAGATCGTAGACTTGACCGACTCCTCAGCGATGGTCGCCGTCCAAGGTCCGAGGGCCGAGGAGGCACTGCAGCCTCTCACGCCATTGGATCTGCACTCTCTCAAGCGACTCCGATGCGCAGAAGCCGAGGTCATGGGGCAGCGTTCGATCATCTCTAGGACAGGGTACACCGGCGAGGATGGCTTCGAAGTAGTGGTACTTGACAGCTCGGTCGAGACGCCCGGGAAGGCCATAGACATCTGGGCGGCGCTCGCTGCCGTGTCGAAGCCCTGTGGACTCGGCGCCAGAGACTCTCTCAGGCTGGAAGCGGGTCTGCCACTCCACGGCACTGACATGGACCAACACACCAACCCGCTACAAGCCGGCCTTGGTTGGGTAATAACGGCGGGGAAGTCAGACTACGTCGGTTCAGACTCGGTCTCCGCTACACGGGCCAGCGGTCCTGACGTGGTCAGGAGAGGCGTAGTCATCGACGAAGGCATACCCAGACATGGCTTCCAAGTGCTCGATGGCTCAGGACCGCTTGGCTTGGTGACCAGCGGCACCTTCTCGCCGCTGCTCAAGAAGGGGATCGCATTGTGTCGGCTCAAGCCTGAACGAACCAAACCGGGCGCAGAGGTCAGCGTATCGGTCAGAGACTCCACCAAGACAGGCAGGGTGGTGACGACGCCCTTCTACGACGAGAGCCATTACGGCTGGAAGAGAGCAAACGGTAATTAGGCGCAGACAGGAGCGCGCACCCGCATGAGACTCGGGGAGTATGACGTTCCTGACGACCTGTGGTACACAAAGGAGCACGAGTGGGCTAGGAAGACAAAGGGCCAGACGGTAAGGATAGGAATAACCGACTACGCGGCCAAGACCTTGAACGACGTGGTGTACGTAGCGCCCTCGAAGCCGAAGGACGCTGTGGTCCAGTTCCAGTCGATAGGGACTGTCGAGTCAATCAAAGCGGTCTCAGAGCTTTATTCGCCGGTCTCTGGAACCGTCGCAGCCGTCAACGGCGACTTGGAGTCTCATCCGGAGCTTGTCAACAAGTCTCCATACGTCGAGGGTTGGTTGATTGACGTCGTCGCAACCGACTTCGCCTCGGACTGCGGTCGTCTCTTAGGACCGAAACAGTACGCGGCGCATCTCGAAACACTCCTAAAGCAGTAGCTTACAATTAAAATACCCCAGCGGCACGTCTCGCTCCGATTTGGACTCTCCGCTTGAGGGCCTGAAGTCTCTGATCGGTAGGCCAGTCGCCTCGAGGCGGACCGTAATGACTACGATGGTGCTTTCAATAATATTCGTGATCGCCTTCACGATAAGGGCCTATTCGGCGAAGTACGGATACTATCTGGGCGAGTTCGACCCATACTACGACTACTATGCGGCCAACCACATTGTGACCTTGGCGCAGGAGCACGGACTCTGGTACGCGCTGTTCAACAATCCGTCCGGTTGCGGACCGACCGTCTACACCGCATGCCACACTCAGCAGGGATACTTCTACTGGCACGACATCCAGACTTGGTTCCCTGAAGGAAGAAACGTCGCCGCGACCTCCCAGGGCGGCCTCCAGATGGCAGGCGCCTTGTTGTACCTCATGGCCCACAACATCTTCGGAATCCAGATAACTCTGTACGACTTCCTCGTCATACTCCCGGTCATCTTCGGTTCACTAACGTGCGTGGCGTTCTACTTCCTGGTGAAAAAAATCGGAGGAGACGCAGCTGGGCTCTTCGCGGCGTTGGTGTTCGCGGTCTCCCCTCCCATCATAGAAAGGGGCAACCTTGGCTGGTTCAAGTCGGAACCTCTGGCCATACTTCTCTTCGTCTGCGGTAGCTACTACATGCTGACAGTCTTCGACAAAGAGAGGGACATGCGCAGCAGAGTGTTGAGGGGCCTGCTTGCCGGAGCGTTCATCGGATACGCCAACACTGCATGGGGAGGCGGGGACTACTTCAGCGCGGCATTTGGGCTCGTGTTCCTAGCCATACCTTTCATGAACTTGGACCTGCCTGCATTGTCGCCATCTGTGATATCATTCACCGCTGCCACGCTTTTCTCGAGCGCGATCTTCCCCAGGCCGGGAGTGAAGATAGTCACCAACCCGGTCGGTCTTGTCATGATCGGTGGCACGGTCTTCGTCCTCGTCGCGCAGTGGGTCAAGACGTGGGTCAAGCCAACTGAATACAAGAGAACCTTGGCCAAGCTCCTATTCGCATTCGCGTTGGGCGGCCTTGCGCTTCTGAGCTTCGGAGACATAGGCAGCATCACCGGGAGGTACCTGGCTGTGATAGCCCCATGGACCCGAAGCACGAGCCCTCTCATCCAGTCTGTGGCCGAGCAGTCCCTGCCTACGGGGGCAGACTACTTCACTTCCTATGCAATACTGATGCCGCTCGGAATCGCAGGAGCCCTCATCGCGTTCAGGAGGAGGGGGATTCCGATGGCATATGCACTGATCTTCGGGTTGACGGGTCTCTACTTCTCAGCAGCTTACTCTCGCCTGCTCGTCTACTCTTCCATAGTCTTTGGCATCCTAGGCGGAATCGGGTTCGCAGAACTCGCCTTCGCCGTAGTGAAGCCTAGCGCCACTCCGCTGGTGAAGAAGAAGCAGGCCATAACCTCTAGAAACGAGGTCAAGGTGATATTCACAGTAGCCGTGATAGGGCTCATAGCATTCCCAGCCGGCGCATACTGGATACCAAACCCAATCCAATGCACGGCGTCCAACACGATATTCTGCGATCAGAGCCCCGCCGACAGCGCGGTGAGCATAGCCAACGGGGCGACCATCTATTCACAGGCCGTGTACAACGACTGGCCGGCGACGCTTTCTTGGATCAGCACCTCGACTCCGACCAACTCCGTAGTAATAGCGTGGTGGGACTACGGCTACTGGATTGCCGTGATGGGGAACCGGACGTCCGTGGACGACAACGCCACTCTGAACACCACGAGGATCGCCGAGGTCGGAGACCTGCTGATGTCAAACGCGACACAGGCGGCCAAGATGGCCGAGGACATGGGGGAGGGCAGACCAACCTACGTGGCGATCTTCATCACCGGCAGCATCATACCGATTGAGAACACCACCACACAATCCACGACGAACTACTATGTCCTGGAACAGCCCAGTGGCGGTGGGCTCGTGCCAGGAGGCGGCGACGAGAGCAAGAAGCAGTGGTTCATCCGCATCGGCGGTCTCAACGAGTCAGAGTTCCTGGAGTGTCCGAGCCTGAATGCGATCGACTCTGCAGGCCAAGCCTGCCAGAATGTGGACGACTTCAACCTGACCCCATACGCTCTGAACAACACATTGTTCGGGGAAATGCTACCATTCAAGAACGCAGGCTACGTCATCCCCTCGTCATCGGAGACCACGGCGGTTTGTGGAGGGATATTCTATTGCAACTTCTATTCGACGTACCAGCAGTCGTCGAGTGGATACCCCACCTATCAGCTGTACTCGTCACCCCTGAACTACACCTTCCCAAGCAACAGCACAGGGCCATTCAGACTGGCGTACACCTCTCCCAGCATGAACACTCCATTCCAGTGCCCCGGCGACCCGAACCTGAGCTGCTTCGATGCGATACTACTCTATCAACTGGTTCAGAACTACACTTCGTAGGCCGACTGACTGCGATATCTCGCGTACCTGTCATCGGGCGAGAATCTCGCCGGGTGGACCGTCACTGTCTCCCCGCCGCATTTGAGACACCGCTCGCTTATTGTGTAGGTATGGCAGGTGACACATTTCTTCATGAGGCCCTTCAGGATGCGCCACCATGCTTTCTGGATATCTCTCTCTTGAAGCTGAATGCGTCGTGCTTGCCAGTCCCCTCCTTGATCTTTCGCAGGGCGGTATCAAGCGACTTCTCTGCCTGCTTGTAGTCGTCGGCGACCACCCTCACTCTGTACTTCGGGGCACCAGCGTAAGTGATGTGAATCTCGGCCGATTGAAGACCGACCGTCGCGGCACTCAACGCTTTCTTCACTTGCTCGATTCCATTAGACGACCGTGAGGAGATTTCCACAAGTGCCCCCACTTCATAACTCGGCGGGATTATCTTCTCCGAAGCCAGCTCGGCGACAACGCGGGCGACGTCGGGTGTCAACCCGGTCGGTTCCAGGGCCTTCTCTCCCTTCTTGGCCACGTTCTCGAATGCTTCGTAAAGCGTTCCGAACTGTTCCTCGAGCTTTTCCTTCAGCGCTCTCGAACGAGAGGCGTCCAGTCCGAGCCTCTTCTCCACCGCCGCCATTATGGTGACGGCTCTCTCTTCGCGTTTCCACTCGATGACTTTGGCCCTACGTTCCTCGTTCGTAACCTGTCTCAGAGACAGGTCGATTTCTCGTCTCATTCTGTTTGCCCGGATGACCTTCAACACGAGTTTCTGTGAGACCTTGGCCACCCGTTCGATGTTCCTCACCCAGCCAGTGGAGATCTCAGACACATGGAGGAAACCGTTCGTCCCGCCGTACTGGTCAAGATTGACATAGATTCCATGAGGGGTGATCTCCCTCACGGTGCAGACTACTATCTCTCCAGCCTCCGGCATGGGCTCTTCCGCGCTCAATCGAGAGTCACTGATGAGTTCGGCTAATTGAGTCTTCTGGACGAAGGGTCCAGCCTTGAGGTCTCGCTAACCGAGCTTCTTTACCAATGTCGCGTAGATGACCGACTTGCCGCCCCTGCTCTCTGCCAGCTTTCGCCCGCAGCCTTGGCAGCCGATGTCCTTCGCCGAGTTCGAGAAGATGATCCTCTCTTCGCTGCAGTCTGGACACTTCACCAAGATGAACTCGCTCCTCGTCTTCGGTATCGGCTCTCTTTCGCGCCTCAAGCTGCTATCTCCGCTTTTCTCAGCCTGATCCCGTCCCGCATTACCTCCTTGCTGCACTCCTTGCACTTCAAGCGCAGAGTGGCCTTCTTCGTGGTCTTGGCCGTCCTTATCAGCTCGGGAAATTTCTGCCCGCCATAACCGCGCTTCCTTCCCGCCTGCCTCCTCGCCCCCCAGGACCCGGCTCTCTCCTTGCCTCTCTTGTAGAGGGAGACAGCATGAGTAGTGTGCTTCCTGCAATACGGACAGAACGTTCGCATCTCCTTTGGGAATTTCATCTTCTCAGATTCGGACGAAAGCCTGCGACGCCAGTCCTTTTAAAAGCCTTCCAGAAGTCGGACCGAGTTCGGCCTGCACCTCGCCCGGATCGCTGCCGAGCTCTCGGCCAAGAGTCGTGTTGAGACTCCCCTACTTTCAGGCCGAGCTCTGGCTGATGGTCCAGTCGGGCGACCAATCTTTATTATGTTAGGTCCAAAAGGTCGACAAAGGCTGGTCATCCGAGGTTGTTTCTTGCGAAGACGTCCGGCTCCCAAGAGTGGAAGGCAGTGGCCGCCGCCGTCAAGAC
>JASHVX010000141.1 GCA_030044375.1 Nitrososphaerales archaeon
ATGCTGGGGACCACGTATCCGTACAGCCCTATGACTCCGAGGAGCGCCCCGATCGACATGTTGCTGATATTCAGAGCGATGGTGTCGAAGAAGGAGGCGTTCTTCACCATCCCCGTGCTCTCCCTGACGAAGACCTTGGGCTGCGCTGGCTGAGCATCGGCCTGCTCAGTGTCTGGCAACGGATGTGATGAAAAGTCGGGCGTATTTAATGGGATATTAGCATGGTCGCAGCAAAAATTCCGCTGTCTGCGAACATCAGTAGCCGATCTCGGAGCTGGGCCTCAGGTGGCGCATTGACTTCACACGCCCGCATGTCTTGCACTTGTAGAGGCCCCTCCCACGTGGATTGTAGTTGCGCGCGTCTCCGACTGCTTCGTGTTCGGTCCTCATCATGCACTTCTCACACCAACGGTACTCCGCCGCCATCTCGTGGGAGGCAATGGTCCAGTCGGCCAAAAGGATTTATCGAATCGTGCGCGGTTTGAGCCATGAGCGACCTGGTCGAAGCAGGAGTCGTCCTCGTCCTGGCGGGCTTGGCCATAGTGTCCCTTGCGCTGGTCAGGTCGGCGAAGGGCGAGGGCAGCGTGAAGGGCGCAGGCGTGGTGCTGATTGGACCAATACCGATAGTCTTCGGATCGGACGCCAAGTGGGCCACAGTTGCGCTCGCCCTGGCGGTCGTCCTGATGCTCTTGGGCATATTCGCTTTCAGGCTGGCGTAGGCCTTGCAGAGACTGCTGGTCCTTGGAGTCGTGGTAGTCGCCGTCGGCTTCGCATTGGTGGTCGCGGGAGCAGTCAGCCAGGGTGGCTCTTCGGCCGGAGGGGTCGTGTTCATCGGCCCGTTTCCCATAGTCTTCGGCTCGGGCCCGGGATCGGGGACGCTGGCTGCGCTCTCTCTTCTCATAGGCGCCGTGATGGTCGCGCTGATGCTGTTGTGGGGATGGCGCCTGTTCGCCGACAGAGAAGAATGAGGAGGCGACTTTAAATACAAAGAGGAGGGCGTGAGGAAAAGGAATGCAGAAGCTACAACCGCTCGTGAACTTCACCCCGATGGCCAGGCAGAAGCTCGACGAAGTGCTGAAGTCGGAGAACGCGTCGGACTCGTATCTGAGAATCGACGTGTTTCAAGGGGGTGGGTGCGCCTGCAGCGGCGGGTACAGATACTCCTTGAGTCTTGAAGAAAGACCGGGTGACTCGGATGTGGTTGAAGAGGTGAGCGGACTGAGGGTCATGACAGGAAAGGCCGAGGCCGAGATCATAAGGGGGTCGAAGATTGACTTCGTCGAGAGCCTCCAAAGGACCGGCTTCAAGATAGAGAACCCCAACATACACGCCGAAGCCTGCGGCTGCGGCGGTCACTAGACGGTCCGAAGTCGGCGTCCCAGTCCGAGCCGGTGACGGCGCAGTCCTGAGACTCGCCTCATTGGGTCCCGAGTACTCTTCGCGATTTCGCCAACCTTAAGAGGATACAGGGCCGGTCCGCAATTCGATGAAGTACGTAGAGGGATCCAAGAGGGTCTTCCTGGACACCGGAGTACGGTTTCCGAGAGAGATGATCTGGGCGGTAGGGGCGATAAAGTTCTCGGCCGCGAAGTCCAATGTTGCGCTTGGCCTCCTCGACAAGGAGACCGGGCTGGCAATCCAGGCGAAGGCGAAGGAGCTGATGAAGGGAGACCACGACTCCTTGGTCACCGTGGACGTGTACCAGACGGGCTCGGGGACAGGGATCAACATGAACGCGAACGAGATCCTAGCCGAGCTGGCGACGGCGCAGCTCGGGAAGACGGTCCATCCGAACGACCATGTGAACATGAGCCAGTCTTCGAACGATGTCGGGCCCTCGGCAGTCAGGATTGCGGCCGCCTACGCCCTCAAGCATGAGCTGATTCCCGCCGTCGTCTCGATGTCAAAGGGCCTGGCCGCGCTTGCCAGGAGGACAGGGACGGTATACAAGTCCGGTAGGACCCATCTCCGCGATGCGCTGCCCGTGACGATGGGTCAGGAGTTCGGCGCCTACGCCGACGCGTTCGCGCGCGACTCGGAATTCCTCCAGAAGACCGCGAAGCTCCTCCTCGAGATTCCCATCGGAGGGACGGCGGTCGGCACCGGTCTCAACGCGGACCCTGCCTTCGGCTCGATGGTCGCGAAGGAGCTGGCGGCCTTGAGCGGGCTGGAGTTCAAGACGGCAGGGAACAGGTTCAGGGCGACGCGGCTTCTCACCGACGTGCTGTCGGTCAGCGGAGCCCTTAGGACGACAAGCATAGACCTCTCCAGGCTCTGCCAAGACTTGAGGCTGATGTTCTCGGGGCCTTTGACCGGGCTCGGCGAGATAGACATCCCTACCCAGGAAGAAGTGGCAGGGAGCAGCATAATGCCAGGGAAGACCAACCCCGTCACTCTAGAGAGCGCTCTTCTGGCGTGCGCAGAAGTCGTCGGGCTCGACGGAGCGAACGCCTTCGCGGCGTCGTTGGGAGAGTTCGAACTTGCCATGGGCGTCCCCCTGATGGGCTACAACATCGTGTTCCAGTGCAGACTTCTGGCAGAGGCCCTGAGAAAGGTGGCTTCTCTGGTTGTCGAGCACGTCGTCCCCAACCGGCGGAGGATGTTGGCCTATGCGGAAAGCAGCCCGGCCCTCATAACCGTCGTCTCTCCCAAGATAGGTTACGACAAGGCTTCGGTGCTGGGGAAGGAGCTGGCGAAGGGGGTGGCGATACGGACAGCCCTCGGAAGGCTGGGCTACTCGGATGCGGAGGTCGACAGGATACTCAACCTGAAGGAACTCGTGAAGCCGGGGATCCCGGCCAAGAAGCTCTAGCAGTGTTTGCACGGGAAAACGGGCGTATTCATCGCCTTGCCTTCACGCCTATCTTGTCCATCAGCTTTCCAAGCTCGGAGTCGTCCGCCGCGTCCATCCTCAGATACCTGCGGATCTCCGCTTCGTCCAAGCCCACCTTCCTCGCCTCGGCGATCGTGCACCTGTACGCCTCGAGCTCGGTAGGACGCTCGACATACTCGAACGCCTGGTCGTACAGGTCCCTCCCCTCTACGAACTGGCACACATGCACGAGAACGTGTATCACGTCGAGGTAGAGGAAGTCGGCCTTGGCCCCTGCCAGGTGCTTCATGCCGATGCAAATCGTCCCTGTGTCCCTGTCGAACCAAAGGCCCGAGTCGTTCGGCTCAACCCGGAGCTTGAGATGCTTGATTATCTTGACCATCTGTGGCTTCGAGCCGAAGACCTTGGCGAGCGAGGACGACGCGTCGAGCCCGGTGAAGATGTCGGTCAGCTTGTACTCTCCTATCCTTGCGTCCCTGCGGACGCGGAATCCTCTGACGCGCAATTGCTTCTGTTTTGCCGGTCTCCCGCAACAAAAGAACCAAGCTCAAAAATCGTTCACCTGATGGTGCCGTGGCCTCCCTTGGACATCATGCCGTGCCCGAGGCCCAGAGGCTGGTCTGAGTTGAGGAAGACGCCGATAGGAACCACTTATGTCGCCCTCCGGGCGATATGTGAGGCGGGTCATGATCGCATCGCTTAGCGGGGTCAGGGGCATCCTCAACCAAGACCTCTCGCTGGAAGACGTAGGGCGATTTGCGGGCAACTTCTGCGGAGAGTTCGATCATGGCGAGATCCTGGTGGCCAGGGACACGCGCGGCACGGGACCGGCGATGTGCAAGACGGTAATCTGCTCGGCGCTGTCGAAAGGACTCGAGGTCGTCGACTACGGCGTGGCCTCCACCCCTGCGTTGTTCAGGGAGAGTCGAGTGCGCGGAAGCCCCGCGATCATGGTCACCGCTTCGCACAATGAGCCTGAGTTCAACGGGCTGAAGTTCGTGGTCCGCGGGAAGGGGATCACGAAGAGCATGTTCGACGTGGTCGCTGGCCCTCCGAAGCAGACTCCGAACTACGCCGGGAAGGTCAGACAGGCGAAGAGGACGTCCTACGTAGACGACCTCGTCCAGAGGTTCGGGGTGAGATCGTGCCAAGGAGCCAAGGTGGCCCTCGACCTCGGTGGAGGGGCAGCCGCCCTTCACGCGCCCGAACTGTTTGCGGCGCTGGGATGCAGGGTGATGACTGTGAACGGTACGCCGGGCGTGTTCAGCAGGAGGATAGACCCGGTCGTGGACGGGCTCGTGACTCTCAGAGACCTGGTGGAGCGAGGCAGGTGCGACATAGGACTGGGCTTCGACTGCGACGGCGACAGGCTGGTGATAGTCGACTCCGCGGGTCGCAAGAGGACAGGTGACTACATGCTCACCCTGGCGGTCTCTGAGTTGTTGAAGGAGACGAAGGAGAGCAAGGTCGTGGTCTCTCTGGACACGACGCAGGCCATAGACGACGTGGCGGCAAGAGCTGGGGTCCGGGTCTTCAGGACCAAGGTCGGCGAGGCGAACGTGGTGAGCGGCATGGTCGAGTGGGGAGCTCGGCTCGGAGGCGAAGGGAGCAGCGGCGGCCTCATCGACGGGGAATTCAACTACTGCAGAGACTCTCTCCTGGCAGCGGTCGTGATTGTCAGGGCGCTCATGCGCGGAGGGCTCAAGACGTACGAGTCGGTGCCTGTATATCAGCAAGAACGGGTGGCCCTTGCCATTCCCAAGGCGAAGGCCCTGAGGGCGCTGCGGACGCTCGCGGCAGAGTATCCTGACGCGGACACTAGAGACGGCGTGAAGATAGTGCTCCAGAAGAGGTCTTGGGTCCTCGTCAGGCCGTCAGGCACCGAGGACGCGGTCAGGGTCTCGGCCGAGGCCCCGACGTCGCGGGGAGCCCTTGAGATCGCGAAGGAGTTCGCCGGAAGGCTCGCGGAGTTGAGCAGGTAGCACGCCCGACGAGAACGGAGTGATTGACGCGATTGCGAGGACGATAGGCAAAGACCCGGGCGGGTACTTGGGCGTCGAGGGTCGGGACGACGTCGCGAAGGTCCCAGCCAAAGGCAAGGCCGTAGTGTTCAAGGTAGACATGCTCGTCGAGGGCACCGACGTCCCCCGAGGGATGGGCTTCCGTCGAGCGGCGAGGAAGGCGGTCGCCATGTGTGTCAGCGACTTCGCTGCGAAAGGGGTCAGACCTGACTCCTTCATGGCGTCGGTCGGACTGAAGCGGGGAGTGACGCAGGAGGAGGTGGAACAGCTGGGAAGGGGTTTCAGGGACGCGCAGGACGAGTGGGGGGTCAAGATGGTGGGGGGCGACACGAACGAAGCGGAGGAGCTTGTGATCGACTGTGCCATGATAGGGTTTGCCGACAGGATAGTCGCTCGCAGAGGAGCGAGGCCAGGCGACCTACTCGTCGTCTCCGGGCTCTTTGGCCTGCCTCCCGCGGGGCTCAGGATAGTCGCAGGCGGCGCGGTGGCCTCGGATAGGTTCCGACGCAAGGCGATGAGGAGCGTGCTGGAACCATCGCCTAACCTTGCTGCGGGCCTGGCTCTGGGAGGCTATCTGACCTCAGCGATGGACTCCTCCGACGGGCTCGCGAGGAGCATCTATACTCTCGCAAGAGATAGTCGGGTGGGCTTCGAGCTCGACGTATTGCCTGCGGCTGAGGGAGTCGGCTCGTTCGCAAAGAGGAACAGGCTGTCCCTCGAGAGGCTCGTCATGGTCGGAGGGGAGGAGTACGTGATAGTCGGTACGGTCAGCCCCAAGGTGTTCCCCGTGGCACTGAAGGCAGCTGTCGATGCGGGAGGAGAGTTGCATGCGATTGGGCGGGCAGACGGCGAGGTCGGACGAGTGAGGCTTTCAGACGGCGGAGGCAGCAGGCCGGTAAGGGACGAGGGATGGACCCATCTAGGCTGACGCCGCCTTGGCCACCTTCGCGAAGCGCTTCATCAGAAGCTCGGCCTTGTCTTGGCTGTCCGACTCGGCGAAAATCCGCACCAGCGGCTCGGTCCCGCTGGGGCGGGCCAGCACCCACGAACGCTCGTCTGTCCACAGCTTGACGCCGTCCACTCGCTCCACTCGTCCACGTGCCTCCCTTTCCACGGCGCGCATTACCGCGTCCACCTTCTTCACGTCGACCTCGACCTTCGTCTTCGCCTGGTAGAACCTCGGGACGGAGAAGGACAGCGCCCTCGAGAAGGCTACGCCCTTCGACGCGAGGCACTCCAGCATGAGAGCGGTCGTCATGCCGCCGTCCCTGACCGGGACGTGCGGGGCGTACATGCAGCCCCCGTTCTCCTCGAAGCCGAAGACGGCCTGCCTCTCGAGCATCGTCCTGGAGATGTCGACGCTACCTACCCTGGTCCTGAGGACCTTCGCCCCATGCCTCTTCGCGACCGCTTCGATGGCTTGGCTTGAGCTCACTGACGTGACGACCGTGCCCCCGTGATGGCGGCTCAGCACGTAGTCAGCGATGAGACAGCCCGTCTGGTCGCCCCACAGGACCCTCCCTTCCTCGTCGCAGAACATGGACCTGTCCCCGTCTCCGTCGTAGGCCACTCCGAGGTCGGCGCCCGTCGCTTTCACAGTGGCCGAGAGGTCCCCCAGAGTCTCCGGGGTGGGCTCCGGGC
>JASHVX010000142.1 GCA_030044375.1 Nitrososphaerales archaeon
CCCCCGGAGAAGGCCTATGGGAAGACAGGCCGCCATCCCATGGCGGGGAAGACGCTCCAGTTCAGGCTGTTGGTGACCGCGATAAAGAGGCCGTAAGGCCGGCGTTGGGCCCGCGTCAAGCAAACCCTTCAACTAAGTTGACAGCGAAACTATTTACTGTCACCCCCCTACGCTGACCTGGATTGGCAAAGCGCGCCTTCACCATAGACACCGGCTCCGAGAAGATACCCGTCGAAGGGCACGCACATCAGAACGTGGCCGTCAAGTACTTGATGAAGCGCAGGAGGAGCTTGATCTTCACCAAGGACCCCGCGAAGGTGGAGAGGCTGTTCTCCGAGGTCCCCACAAAGATAAGCATAGTCGGCGCCAACGTGACGAAGACATACAGGGTTACCTGGGAGCGCGTCAGCACGGGTGAGTTCGCCGGAGCCCGCTTCACCTTCACACTTGAAGAAGTCAAATAGTACTCCTGACCTCTAGGCATCCATGGGGCCACCCCCTCGACGAAGCGCTTACAGCGATGCCATCGACAAGGTCCGGGCGGAGCACTCGGGTACCATCAAGCCGTCCCAGTCAGTCCTAGAGTGCGCAAGGTGCGGGACCAAGCAGGTGGTGGTTGACGTGCCGGGCATGAGGAAGTGCGTGAAGTGCGGCTTCGAGTTCGGCCCTCTTCGATGAATGGCAGCGTCAGTCCTACGAAGGTTAAATATCAACGATGCGGCCTCAGGCTGTGGCCAAGCCCACCACTGCCTTCGCGCTTTCGCTGGTCGGAGGGCTGATCTATCTCTTGGTAGGCGTCGCCATAGCCGCCGCGTCGTCTGTCGTCAGCTCTGTGAGCTCGCTTTCGGGCATCTCTGGCATCAGCGCTGTGGTCGTGCTCGTGGGAGCGATAGGTGCGGTCTGCGGGGTCGTCATGATACTAGGCGCGGTCATGGTCTACTCGGGCGACAGGTCGAAAGTGAGGATCGGAGCAATCCTCGTCCTCGTCTTCACCATAATCGGGGCCCTGTTCACGGCCGGAGGAATCCTAATCGGTTTCATCTTGGGACTGGTCGGCTCGATCCTCGGGCTCGTCTGGAAGCCTTCTGAGCCTTCCCAGCCCTCCTCGCCGACGATGTAGATTCGGAAGACGCCCTCGGGCCGCCTGGGCCAGGCTTCCTTCCTTCTCCGCGTGGGTCGCCAAGTGAGAAGTATTCTCTCAAGGGCTCCCAGTAAGACTCCTCCCAGCCTTGGGCATAGTCGGCCATCTGTTCAGCTGGGACACCGGAGTGAGTCATGGCTAGTTCAGTACGGCCAGAAGAAAGCCTCTTGAATGTCAGCTCAACCCTGGAGGGACCGCATCCCTCGGGCCACTCCGTCGTGACCCACTCGTGGACGACCTTCTTTCCAGGCTCCAGCGCCGTGAACCTGCCCGATATGTAGCCGTCCCAGGCCGTGAAGCTCCCTCCCACCCTAGAGGTGCCGCGCGCCGGACTACCGGTGAACGCCGTATGCTTCTCGAGGTCTACGTAGGCTTCGTAGACCGCCTCGGGCGGCGCCTTCACGACCACCTTCTGCCTGATCACGCCAACCCTTCCGGTCACGCATCTCGCGCTCCTGTGAGGAATTCCAAGGCGTGCCTGTTGAAAAGCTCAGGGGTTTCCATGTGAGGGAAGTGCCTCGCCCCGGGCACCACAACCCTTCTTGCGCCAGGGACGGCCGCCGCCAGCACCTCGCCGATCCTCCGCAACCAAAGCGGACTCAGTGCCCCGTTCAACACCAAGGTCTTGGCAGATATCTTCGAGGCCTCGGTTCGCGTGAACCTGGGAAACTCGGTCCTCTGCTCGGCGACCGTCCTCGCGTTGTCCAGCATCATCCTCCTCGTCTCTTCGGGAAACTGCGTGAACGCGCCCGGCATGCCTTGTATCCCGTCCACGTTGAGCTCCACGGCCTTGGCTAGGTCTCCTGCGTCCAGCGCCTTCAGGGATGGCGTGAGGCTCCCCGTCTGGTATCTTCTCGCCGCAAGCGCCACCGCAGGGCTCCTGAACAGCAGCGCAGCCACCTGCGCTGCGCTCTTTTGGTCGGCGACGAGGAGGGTCGACACCGCCGGCTCGACGAGCACGAGCGAACGCACCAAGTCTGCGTGGTCAACCGCGAGGTAGGCGGCCACAAAGCCCCCGTACGAATGCCCCACGAGGTCGACTGGCCCCGCTCCAAGGCTCTCTATGAGTCCCTTGAGATCCGCGGCATTGTTCCCGACGGTCGAGTCAGAGACGTCGCCCTTCCTGGAATTCGGGACGGCATATCTTCTGCTCATTGCGACTATCCTGCCCGCTTTGGACAGCGGCTCCATCTGCGCCGACCATGCGCGGTAGTCCGTTGGAATCCCGTGGACCATGACGACCGGTCTTCCGGCGCCCCTCTCTTCGTAGAAGAGTTCCACACCGCCAATATCGACGCTGGGCATCTCGCCGTCTGTCCCCGCTCGACTCTATATCCTCTCCCCTAGGACCTCTTCCAGGCCTGAGCCCTCTTGCAGAAGTCGTCGGCCTCGTCCACAGCCTTGCTGCACCGCCTGTAGTGGCTGACCACCTCCCTCAGCATCTCTTCGACAGGCGTGGGGGCGCCCGGGCACTGCGAGTCCAACTGCGCCCTGATCTCCATCAACGGCTGCCAGACGTCCGGCGGTATCGTCAGGGGTACGCCCTGCTTGTTCGTTGTCATGCCTCTGTCTCCGGTGAGGCGCTTATTTTTGGGTTGACGACCCGGGAGCGAACCTTGGCCAGGTTAGCCTAGAGCTGCTTGCCACAGCTGTTGCAGAACTTCGCGTCCGCGCCGACGGCGTTGCCGCAGTTAGGACAAAACTTCGACGCCCCCGCCGGGGTGGGCGGCGACTGGGCCGACGGCTGCGCCGCTCCGCAGCTAGGGCAGAACTTCACGTTCATGGGAATCATGGCCGCACAGCTAGGACAGCTCTTCATCTGTCCCTGTTGCCCCATCCCTTGGGCCATCTGGTTCCCTATCGCGCCTCCCACTCCGATTCCGGCTCCAAGGCCCGCGAAGACTCCCGCCCCCCCTGAAGGGTTCTTCGCAGCGTCGTCTATAGCCTTGCCTGTCTGGTACTGCATGTAGTTGACGCCGAGCACCTGCATCTCGGAGCGAGTGTCAATCGCCTTCTGGACGTCGTCGGGCAGGCTGATGGTGAGCCCCGATATCTTGTTGATCTCGATTCCGTACTGGCCC
>JASHVX010000143.1 GCA_030044375.1 Nitrososphaerales archaeon
GCTGTCGACGGCGCAGACAAGGCGGGCCTCCAGGTCATCATACACGCGATAGGCGACCGGGCCGTGGAGCAGGCCATAGACTGCCTGGCGCCGGTCTGCGGGGCCGCAAACCCGAGGAGGCACAGGATAGAGCACGCGAGCCTCCTGCCCGCCGACCTGCTCGGCAAGATGGCGCGGCACGGGATAAGGGCCTCGGTCCAGCCACTGTTCATCACGTCGGACGCCTGGGCGGAGAGGCGGCTCGGGCCGGAGAGAGTCCTCAGCCTCTACCCTTTCAGGTCCATGAGAGCCGGCGGGCTGACGCTCTCTGGAGGCTCGGACTCGCCCATCGAGCAGATGAGCCCGATGGTCGCGGCCTGGGCCGCGATGGTAAGGGGCGGCTTCTCGCCGGAGGAGGCCCTCTCCCTCGAGGAATCGGTGGCGCTCTACACCTCGGGCGCGTCGTCGAACTGCTTCGACGGAGACGCGGGCGTCGCACCAGGCGCGCCAGCCAACCTCACCCTGCTGGACTCCGACATCGAGGGGATGCACGCATCTCTGCTCAGGAAGGTCGGCGTCGCGGCCACCGTGGTCGGGGGCGAGGTCGTCCACTCGTCGAGCGGTTGGGCAGGCTCCGCCTAGGCCTTCTCGAACCTTCCGGTCCTGCCGTCGTACTTCAGGAGCCCGCCGTGGATCGTCCAGTGGATCAGCAGGTCTCTGATCAGCTCCTCGTTCTGCTCCGGGAGGTAGTTCCACTTTATCCCGATCTGCGACAGCGTGTCGGCTATGGTCTGGGCGGTGACGCCCTTGCCCCTCGCCGCGAGCTCCACGGCCGTCTTGAAGGGCTCGATCGCGGCCAGCCTGTCTTTGAGAAGCATGACCTTCTTCTTCGACGTCTTCTGGAACCTCAGGCCTAGCTCCGTCAGCGATACGTCGCCCCGCTCGTTCATGATGAGCCCCAGCATCTCAGCGGCCTCCAGTATGGACGGCAGGACCTCCATGTCGAAGCCTAGCTCGTCGGCCAGCTTCGGGACGTCCACCTTGGGGCCGAGGCTCCCGGTCACCTCGACCAGGCTGATGACCTGCCCGGCGGTGACCCTGCCCGGCATGACCCTCGCTATCGGGAGCGGTCTCCCTTGCGACGCTACCAAGTCCCTCTGCGCACCTCCTCGGCCGACCGCGTCTTAAGTGGATGTCGGCTCCTCATGACAGGAGCGAATACACCTTGTCGACCCACGAGAAGAACTCCGGGGACTTCTTGTTCCTCGGCCTCGGGAGGTCTATCGTGAACTCGCCGGCGACGTGGGCCGGCCGGGAGGACAGCACGACCACCTTGTCAGCCAGCTCTATGATCTCCTCCACGTTGTGGCTGACCATTATCACAGTCTTTATCGACGTTGTAGGGTTGATCAGGAGCGCATAGATGTCCTTCCTCAGCCTCTCGGCGGTCAGGTCGTCGAGCGAGCTGAAGGGCTCGTCCATCAGCATGACCTCGGGCTCGGTCGCCAGCGCCCTGGCGACGCCCACCCTCTGCTTCATCCCTCCGGACAGCTCGCCGGGGTAGACGTTCTCGAACCCTGAGAGCCCGCACTCCTCGAGCGCCTTGGAGGCCTTGTCCTTCTTCTGCGCCTCGCTGAGCTCCCTCCGAGAGCTGAGCGCGAACATCACGTTCTCGAGGGCCGTCCTCCAGGGGAGGAGGACGAAGTTCTGGAAGACCATCGTTATCTCCGGGCGCGGGCCCGTCACCTCGGCACCCCCTATCTTCACTGTGCCTGCGCTGGCCTTGTTCAGCCCGCTGATTATCCTGAGGAGCGTCGACTTCCCGCAGCCCGAGGGCCCTGTCAGGGCCACGAACTCGTCCTTGCCTGCGGTCATAGACACGTCGACGAGGACAGGGAGAGGCTCCTTGTCGTTGAAGTAGTTCAGGCTCACGTGGTCCACTGTCACTACCGGGCTCCCGGCGGGGAGCTGCGCCAGGGTCGTAGCCATCTGAAGTCCCCGACCGTCTATCGGTTATACGTGTACCGCTTCGTCACGTGATGGTACACCCTCCTCCAGACCGTCAGGTTGAACCCCACGATCAGCACAGTCATCGACGCGACCGCCAGGGTCAGCGTGAGTATGTTTCCCGAGTTGGTCGCGAGCACTATCGTCTTCCCTATGCCGGCGCTAGTCTGCGTGAGGAGGGTGGTCGTGCCGTTCTTGTTGGTCACAGTGAAGTACTCGGCAATGATCAGCGCGTTCCACGCGCCGCCTATGGCGGTTATCGAGCCGGTCACGAAGCCCATCATCGCGCCAGGGATGTACACGTTCCTCCACGCCGAGAGCCTGCTCACGCCGAAGACGCGGGGGAGCTCCTTGATCTCCGACGGGAGGCTCCTGACCCCGGCCATGACGTTGAAGATGATGTACCAGATCGACGCGAGCATTATCACGAGCGCGGCTACGCCCTCGCTCGAGTGTCCCAGTATGGGTATGAGGACTATCGCAGGCAGCAGTATCGGCGCCGGTATCGACGCTATCACCTCCAGGATGGGCGAGACGATGTCGTACAGCTTGAAGTTGAGCGAGATCACTATGCCGAGCGGGGGCCCTATCGCGACGCTTATCCCGTAGACGTACCACACCCTGACGAACGACACGGCGAGCGCGTAAGCCACGGACGCCTCTGTCGAGAGGATGAGCGACGTGGGCGGGAGGTGTCCGATCCCCGGCGGACCCCGGCTCGCCACGGTCTCGAGGACGAGCAGCGCGAAGATGGCTACGAAGATGAGAGTGGCGTACTTCAGACCCTTGCGGAACCTCGATATCGCAGAGGTGAACCTGTTGACGCCCCTCCCCTGCGCGAGGAGGAAGAGCTTGGAGACAGCGCGCTGGTTGACCCACGAGTAGAAGCGCATGATGGGGTCGTTGTGCTGCTCCCTCGGCTCCTCCATCATCTTGTACTTCTCCGACCAAAGCGCGAACTCCCTGAGGAAGACGAAACGCCAGACGACGACGGCTAGGATCAGGCCGACTATGAGCAGCACGTAGTCAGCGTAGTCGCCGCTGCTGAAGAACTGCGTCGCCCCGATGCCTATGCCGTAGGTCACGGACAGCGACTTGTTCCCCAAAGTGATGATCTCGCTCGCCACGAGGAAGAAGAGCCCGACCGCCCACGACGTCTGCGTGTTGTAGGCGATCCTGCTCATCGACGCGGGTATGTACAGCTGCTTCGTCCTCTGCCACGTGCTCGCGTTGGACATGTCGAGCAGGTCGACGTACGACTGGGGTATCGCCTTGACGGCTTCGTAGACGCCGAACGCGATGTTCCAGGACATGCTTGTGAAGATCAGGATGATGACGGCCAGGTTGATCCCTATGGCGTTCGGGAGCGCCCCGTAGATGGCGAGTATCACGAGCGGGAAGAAACCGAGTATGGGTATCGACTGGAATATGTCGAGCAGGGGGAGGATCACTGCCTCGGCCCTCTTGTTCCTCGCGGCTATGATGCCGATCGTGAGCGCGAACAGTATGCTGAGCCCGAGGGCGAGCATCATCCTGACCCAGGAGGCGATGATGTCGATGGCGACCAGGCCGAACTCGAGGGACGCCGTGAAGCTTCGAAGCGCGCCGCGACCTTCTGCTCTATTTACGGATTCAGCCGCATGGCCCGATGGGTTCTCCCGAGTCGAGGCCGTGTCCAGGCAGCAGGAAGCTCAGGCTTGGCCTGCCAAGGGTGGTCGGCGCTCTGCGACTCCTGTGTCTCTCGCGCCCTTAAATCGAAGGCGCACTCCGACGCGAGGGCTCATGTCCGACGGGGACGCGCCGAAGCAGGACGAGCCGCGGGTCTTCCGGGGCAACGGCATCTCGTTCCTGAGCCTGCCTTCCAAGGACTTCGCGGCGTCGGCGCAGTTCTACCATGCCGTGTTCGGATGGAAGGTGCAGGTGAAGCCCGGACACGCCAGCTTCGAGGACGGGACGGGCCACGTGATCGGGCACTGGGAGTCGAAGTTCGAAGCGGTCGGCGAAGCAGGGGTCGTCCCGTTCGTCTACGTCGACAGCCTGAAGGCCACAGTCGAGAGGGTGGTCGCCGGCGGCGGCCGGATTGTCAAGCCTCCCTACGCAGAAGGGGACCTGACCGTCGCCCTCTTCAGGGACCCGCAAGGCAACGTCCTGGGAATCTGGCAGCGAGGCAAACTGGGCTAGGCCCTAGGCGAAGGGCCTCGCGCGGGCCGGCCTTACGCTATGTAAGGGGTGCTCGACCTGTCGAACCTGCTGACTGTCTCGTACAGGCCCTTGTCCCTGAAGCCCACGAACTTCGACAGCTCCGGGAAGAATCGGTCGAGCGGCTTGACGGCCATGTCCCCGGCCACGTGCCCTTCTCCGAGGTAGCTCACTATGACCTGGCGGCTCAGCTCCCGGACGCGCTCGTCGCTCTCGAACCCCAGCGCGTGCAGGTATTCGTGCAGCAGTATCATGAAGATGTACGAGTTCACCATCGTCTTGGACTTCGAGAGCGTCTGGACTATCCTCAGCAGGTTCCTGTTCATCACTATGGCGTTCGACCCCATCTGGTGGTAGGCCCCGACCTCGTTCGGTATGTCGCCCAGCACCAGGGTAAGCCCGGCCCTGTGCCTGCCCAGGCCCTCCTCGGTCGCCGACTTCACCATCTCGAAGATCTCTTCGAAGCCTTCCGCGCTCTCCAGGCTGCTGCTGTTTCCTGCTTGGTCCACGTCTGGCCAATGTCCGTCCCCTGTTCATAAACTGCTCCCCGTGCTCGGAAGACTGAAACAGTACCAGCCGCCCTCACAAACTACTTATCGGCCGGCCGCCCGACTCCGGGGATTGAAGGCGGTCGTCAG
>JASHVX010000144.1 GCA_030044375.1 Nitrososphaerales archaeon
GGTCCTCGCCTCCACTGAAAGACCGCAATCGCTAGGAAGCAGATACACGACCAAAACGCCACGTCGGAGACAACGTTAGGGACAAGGTAGGAACTGTAAGGTCGTGGTTCGAGGTCAGCAATCATGACTCGATAAGAAGTGAAGGGAAAGCCGTAGTTGTGGACGATGGGCTCAGGTAGGTATCCGTTCTGGAGGAGGTAAGTCCCCGTGACTAGCGCCGAACTGACGAGCGTGGCAAGGACCCCAACCGTCACCGATATGCCAAGACCTTGCCAGAACCGCACAGTCGCCACTTCGGAGTCGCGTTACTTACGGTTTGAGCGCCCTGCCCGGACTAGGCGACCCACGGTAGCCTGTCCCGAGACAAAGTCTCAGCAAGCGGCCCAGCGATGCCGATAGGTTTCACTAAGGAAAGCTTAAAGACGGTGTGACGGGGTCGATTTTCAAAGAGTTTCGTTATTGGAGATAAAGGTGCTGGGAGCCGCCAGGCAGGTCGGTCGCTCCGCCTTTCTCGTTACGCACAGAGAAAGCAAGATCCTGCTCGACTACGGCGCCCTGACCACGAAGGTCCCGGGCTTCCCCATGCACGTCCCGCCCAAGGACATCAAGGGCATAGTCCTCAGCCACGCGCACCTCGACCACTCGGGCGCTGCGCCGCTGCACTTCCTGGGAGGGACGATGAAGATGCACTCCACGCCGGTCACGGCAGAGCTCTCGAACCTCCTGATACAGGACTTCATCAAGATCTCCGGGCAGTACCTGCCCTTCGAGTTCCTCGACCTCATGGCGATGAACTCCAACACGGTCAACCACGGCTACATGGAGCCGTTCCAGATAGGCGACTTCACCGTCACGCTCTACGACGCGGGCCACATCCCCGGGTCGGCGGTGGTGGCGGTCGAGGCGGGCTCGAAGAGGCTGCTCTACACCGGCGACATCAACGGTGAGGAGACGAACCTCCTGGCCGGCTCGTGGAAGAACCTCGGGGAGGCCGACATGGTGATAACGGAGAGCACCTACGCCACCGCAGACCACCCCCACAGGTCGAAGGCGGAGACAGAGCTCGCGGAGTTCGCCAACGAGGTCGTCGAGAGGGGCGGCATACTCCTCGTCCCGGCCTTCTCGGTCGGCAGAGCGCAGGAGATAGCTATGACCCTCGTCAAGAGCGGCTTCAGGCACCCGGTCGCGATGGACGGGATGGCGCTCAAGGTCAACGGCATCCTGCTGAGGTACCAGGAGTACCTGCGTGACCCGACTGCCCTCCGGAAGATGCTCGAGTCCATCGAAGAGGTGACCAGTTGGACGCAGCGGAGAAGGCTGGTGAGGAAGCCCGGCGTGATAGTCTCCCCCGCGGGGATGCTCGTCGGAGGCGCCTCCATCTTCTACAACGAGCACCTCTCGATGAGCGAGAAGAACGGGATAGCGATAGTGAGCTTCCAGGTCCCCGGGACGCCGGGCAGGACCCTCATCGACAAGGGGCTCACGATCTACAGGGGGAAGCCCACCAAGGTGAAGGCCGAGGTTAGGAGGTTCGACTTCTCCTCGCACAGCGGAAGGTCTCCGCTCATGAGCGACCTGAAGGGGATCGGCGGCTCCCCGAGGTTCCTGACAGTCCATGGCGAGGAGGCTTCGTGCCTGGCCCTTGCCGACGAGCTCCACGCCACGCTCGGAGCCGAGGCGACCGCGGCGATGCCGGGCCAAGAGTTCCAGGTTTGAGCGACGTCCCGGTCGAGCCTGACGAAGAGTCGAAGAAGCGCATAACGCCACTCAACCTGATCGAGGCGGTCGCGGTCGTGGTCGTCATCCAGGTGGCGGCCCTCCTCATCACGGCCCAGAACCTCCCCACGTACCAGGCCACCGGCCCGCCGGCCTCGCCTGGGGGAGCGAGCGCGACCGGCTCCGCAGTCAACGCCCTCTTCTACGTCGGGTTCGCCTTCGCGGCGACGCTGGTGCTGCTGTGGCTCCTGAGGCGGAAGAAGCTCCTCTCGTTCAAGGTCATCATCTTCGCCTCGCTGGCCGTCTCCTCCTTCAGCCTCACCTTCATCACGAGCGACACCTTCTTCGCGCAGTATCTCGCTCCGGTGGCCGGCCAGTGGGCCGAGCTCGGGGCTGACCTCGTCGTGTCGTCCACCGTGGTCGCCCTGATAGGATACATCATATTCGTCAGGAACCGCGTCTGGCTAGCCACCGCGGTGATAGCCTTCGTCGGGGCCGAGGTGGGGAGCTTCTTCGCGACGCTGCCGCTAGCCACGGCCCTCCTCCTCCCGGTCGCGTTCTCGGTCTATGACATCTACGCCGTGTTCAAGGGGCCCCTGAAGTCCCTCATTGGGACCGGGGGGAACGTCGTGCTGGTCGGGATGTCCATCCGCGCCGGTCAGTTCACGCTCGGCCTGGGCGACGTCGTGTTCTATACCATGCTCCCTTCCTTGCCGCTTGCCCAGCTGGTGGCTTCCGCCTCGTCCGGCGCGGTCGCCTCGGCGATCAGGGCGTCGCTGGCGACGATGGCCGTGATCGACGTGGGCGTTGTCGTGACCCTCTTCCTCCTCTCGAGGAGGAGGCTGCTCCCCGGCCTGCCGATACCCATGCTGCTGGGCGTGCTGGTGCTGGCGCTCTACTTCGTCTGACCTATCTCGACCACGGGCGTCTTCAGGCCCTTCGTGATCGAGTCGGCGTCC
>JASHVX010000015.1 GCA_030044375.1 Nitrososphaerales archaeon
CCCTTCCCATCTATCATGGTCCAGTCGGCGTGCCACATCGAGTTCGAGTACCTCCTCTCGTACCTGACCCACCTCCTCCTGAACTGCTTCCTAGGCTCGTCCCTGGCCAGCCCCATCTCCTTCAGCGCCCTGTGGATGCGGTTGTGGGATATGTGCGTTCCACGCGAGTCGATGATCCTCTCCAGCATCACCGCCCCTGCCTCGTACTCTCTCTGCGCTTCCAGGACCATGTGCTTCTCTCGTTCTGTCGTCTCGACGCGCTTCCTCCCAGGCTTCCCGAGCTCGGGGACCGTGCCTGTGGCCCGATACCTGCTCCAGAGCTTCCTCACCCACCTGGGTGACACGCGCATCGAGTCGGCTATCGCCTTGGTGCTGGCCCCCTTCTCCTTCTGCCTCACTATCCACTCCACCTTCACGGGGTCCAGCTTCATGTAAATCCGGTAGCGCCTGCCACCGCTCCATACCCACCTGGCTCCGAGCGTCTTCGCCAGGGGGTGAACTAATTTCAGGACAATAGACTGGGTCGCCACCCGCGCAAAGCAATTAAGGAGTCCGGGCGACGGCGGGGCGTGGTCTCAAAGAAGGACGTCCTCTCAAAGCCAGTCGCTACCATAGAGGTAGGGAAGAAGAGCATATCCCGCCTCCTCGAGGAGATGTCTCAGACAGGTTTCCAAGGGAAGAAGCTCGGCGAGGTGGCAAGCATCTGGGCGGACATGGCCAAGCAGAAGGACCTCACGGTGTTCATCGGGCTCACAGGCTCTCTCAGCACCACAGGGCAGTGGAAGATAATCCGCTGGCTGGTGGAGAAGAGGTACGTAGACGTCATAGTCAGCACCGGGGCGAACATATCAGAGGACATCCTAGAGGCGCTGGGCTACCACTACTACCAGGGGACCTGGCTCGCGGACGACGAGGAGCTGCTGAGGCTCAAGGTGGACCGCTTCTACGATGTGTACGCCGACGAGATGCAGTACAGGAAGCTAGAGAACACGATCTACAGGTTCGCGAACACGCTCAAGGACGGGCAGACGTACTCGACCAGGGAGTTCCTGCACGGGTTCGGGAGGTTCCTGTCGGAGAAGAGAATAGACAGCATCGTGGCCGCGGCGTACAGGGCCGGCGTGCCGGTCTACTCCCCAGGCCTGATAGACAGCGGGTACGGGGTCGCGCTGAGCCTCCTGAAACGCGACAAAGGGAAGCTGATACGCCTGGACCAGACCAAGGACATGGAGGAGCTCGCGCAGATAGCCGACCGGTCCAAGAGGACCGGGGTCGTGTACCTCGGCGGCGGGGTGCCCAAGGACACCATACAGCTGTCCACGATAATCAAGTCACTGGCGCAGGGAGGAGAGGAGGAGACCCCCCACGAGTACGCGATACAGATAACCGCGGACAGCCCGCAGTGGGGAGGCCTCTCGGGCTGCACGCTCGAGGAGGCGATAAGCTGGGGCAAGATCTCGTCAAGGGCGAAGAAGGCGACGCTCTACGCAGACATAACTCTGGCTCTCCCCATAGTCGCCCATGCCCTGAACGAGAGCGCGGACAAAAGAAGCTACCCGCCTGACCTAGGCTGGGTCTTCAAGCTCTAGTGCCAAGCAGCTCCGAGACGATCCTCGGGCACTCTCTCGCCATCTGCGGGGCGGCGCCGAGGTACTGCCCTATGCCCTTCGACGATGACTGCGAGAAGCGCCCCTTGTCGAACATCGACTTCACCTTCTCGTATCCCTTCTCGTCTCCCTTGAGCCTCATGGTCAGCTGTTCGGCCTCGCCGTAGACCTCGGGGTGGTCGGCGAGGTCTCGGGCCATCCTCGCCGTCTCTACGACCATCGACCGGAGCGAACCTGCGAGTCTGGAGCTGGCGACCAACGAGTGGGCGAGTGCCTGGCCCACCATCCTTCGGATGACAGAGTCGGACAGGTCCCGCTGCATGCGCGTCATCTGGAGTCTGTAGGCGATCAGGTGGAGGAGCGAGTTCGAGATCTCCGCCTGGCCCTCGGCGTTCTCGACGTCGACCGGGTTCACCTTCTGCGGCATCGTCGACGAGCTCACCTTGCCTGGGCGCGCGAAGTGGATGTAGTCCAGCGTCTGATAGAGCCACAGGTCGCGCGAGAGCGAGATCATGAGCTGGTTGATGTTCATCACGTAGTGGAGGGTGTCGGACAGCCTCTCGCCCGGGACCACCTGCGTGGAGTATGGGGCCGCGTCGACTCCCATCGAGCCCACGAACTGCTTGAGGGTCGTCCTCCAGTCCCTTTCGCCGAGGAGGGAGAACGAGGCGTACGTCCCTACGGCCCCCGAGAACTTCGCCATCGGCCTCGTGCGCCTGAGCAGCGACACCCTTTCTGCGATCCTCACTGCGAAGACAGCGACCTCCTTTCCGAAGGTCGTCGGGATGGCCGGCCTGCCGTGGGTCCTCGCGAGCATGGGGGTCGAGGCGTTCTCCTTGGCTATGAGGGAGAGCTTGGTGGAGAGGCCCGAGTACGCGGGTATCATCACCTCGTCGAAGGCGGCCTGCAGCATGACAGCGAATGCCAGGCTGTTGGTGTCTTCGCTGGTGAGCCCCAGGTGGACGTACGGGCCCAGCTCAGGCGCCCCGGCATCCTTCAGCGACTCCCGGATGAACACCTCCACGGCCTTGACGTCGTGGCCGAGCTCGGCCTCCAGCTCCTTCAGGCGCTCCATGGAGACGGGGACCTTCGGCACGGCCCTCTTGGGAGCGACCCCGAGCTTGACGAGGAGCCCGAGGTAAGCCAGCTCCACCTTCACCCGCTGCTCTGCCAGCGCGCTCTCGGTCATGTACTTCGCCAGGGGTTCGGCCTCCTCCCTGTAGCGGCTGTCTATCGGCGAGATGGAGTCATAGTTCAATCGTTCTGGACCTCTCCTCCCCGTGCGAGATAAGGGTCACTTTGACCTTCAGTGCGTCCTCGAGGTACTCGACGAGCCTCTGCGCCTGCCTGGGGAGACCGCTGGCGTACTCCGCACCGTGCAGCGTCAGGGGAGACTCGTAGACTGGTTCGACCTCGCCGAGGTGCGCCGCGGCCCGCTGGAAGTTCCCGCTCTCCGAGCCGAGGTGCCTGTACGAGGTGCAGACCTTGAACTCCTTCACCCCTGAGAGCACGTCGAGCTTGGACAATGCGAGCTTCTTCGCCCCGTTTAGCATGACGGCGTAGCGCAGCGCCACGATGTCGAGCCACCCGATCCTTCTTGGTCTCCCAGTGGTCGCGCCATACTCCTTGCCCGCCTCTCTGATCGCGGCGGCTGTCTTGCCCCCGATCTCTGTGGGGAAGGGCCCTCCACCGACCCTTGTGGTGTAGCACTTCGCCACCCCAAGCGGCTCCCCGGCCTCTGAGAGGGGTATTCCCAGGCCGGCAGGTATGTAGCTTACGAGGGTGTGCGAGCTCGTAACGTACGGATAGGACCCGTGGAGCAGGTCCAGCAGCGTGCCCTGCGACGCTTCGAAGAGGACCGACCCCCCGGATGAGCCGATGTCCATCACCCTGGCGCCGACGTCTCCCAGGCGCCCCTTGAGGGTCGCCCGTGCGCCTTCGACCCACTTCCGCAGGCCCGATGGGTCCGCCCCGAGCCTCCTGTAGACGTCGGTCATCGGGCCGAGGTCCTGCCCGCCCTCGTCGACCACGTCCGACGCCCTCAAGGCGAGGCGAAGCGCCCTCATGGCGTAAGCCGGGCCTATCCCGCGCCTCGTCGTCCCAATCGAAGACCCGCCGCGAATCTCCTCGATCGCGACGTCGAGGCCCTTGTCGGCCGGAGAGACGAGTGAGCATCTGTTGTCCACCGTGAGCCTCTTGCGGGCCCGCGGTGGGAGGAGCGACAGCTCCTGCGAGAGTACCTCAGTGTCGAGGGCGACTCCGGCGCCGATCAGGAGCTCCTTCCCCGCCAGGGCCCCTGATGGGACCAGGTGGAAGGTGTGCCGCTTCGCGCCTATCACCACGGTGTGGCCGGCGTTGCTGCCTCCGTTGAACCTGGCCACCGCGACGAACCTCCCCGCGAGGAAGTCGACAAGCTTCCCCTTCCCCTCGTCGCCCCACTGAAGGCCGACCACGGAGAGGTTGGTCACTCTCAGACTACCTTCTGGATGTCGTGGGGTAGGCTCTCCTTGTAGCCGGCCGAGGTTATTCTGAGGAACTCGGCCTTCTGATGCAGCTCCGCGATCGTATGTGCGCCCGAGTAGCTCATCCCGGACCTCAGCCCGCCGACGAGTTCCTTGACGACCTCCTCCACTCTGCCCTTGTACGGGATCAGACCTTCGACGCCCTCTGGGACGCTCTCCTGAATCACCTCCTCTATGACCTCGGACTCTCTGGCGGCGGACTTGCCGTTCTCCCTCATTCTCCTGTCGACGGTGGCCGCGAGGGATGCCATGCCTCTCGTCAGCTTGTACCTCACTCCTTCCCGGAGTATGGTCGGTCCCGGGCTCTCCTCGGTGCCCGCGAAGAGGCTCCCTATCATGACGGTCGACGCGCCCGCGGCGAGCGCCTTGGTGACGTCGCCGGGGTTCCTGATGCCACCGTCTCCTATCACGGGGATGTCAGAGCCGCCCGCGGCCTCGGCCGCGTCTATGATGGCAGTCAGCTGCGGGACGCCAGAGCCTGTCACGACGCGGGTCACGCAGATGCTGCCGGCCCCAACCCCCACTTTGACCGCGTCCGCCCCGGCCTTGATGAGGTCGGTGGCCCCGCTGGAGGTCGCGACGTTGCCTGCAACGACCTCGACTCCGCGGCCGTATTTCTTCTTGATTTCTTTCAGCGTGTCGATCGCGTAGCTCGAGTGCCCGTGGGCGATGTCGACTACGAGGCAGTCTGCGCCTGCGTCCAGGAGGCGGCCCGCCCGCTCGACGTAGTCCCCCTTGACGCCGACCGCGGCCGCGACCCTGAGTCGGCCCTTAGAGTCCTTCGTCGCGGAAGGGAACTGGCGTCGTTTCATGATGTCCTTCGAGGTGATCAGGCCGGCGAGCCTCCCTTCTTTGTCCAGGAGAGGGAGCTTCTCTATCTTGTTCGCGTGCAGCAGCCTCTCGGCCTCTTCGAGGGCGACGCCGCGCGGGGCGGTGACGAGGTCCTTCTTCGGCGTCATCACCTCTCTCAGCCTCCTGCCCAGGTTGCGCTCCAGCGTTATGTCGCGCCTGGTGACGAGCCCGACGACCTTGCCTCTCGGGTCCACGATCACGATGCCGCCGATCGAGTGTTCGCCTATCGCGTCCCAGGCGTCCTTCACGGTGTTCTCGGCGCCGAGGGTTATCGGGTCCTCGATCACCACGCTCTCGGACCTCTTCACCTTTGCGACCTCAGCCACCTGCACCTCGAGAGGCAGGAACCTGTGTATGACCCCGATGCCCCCCAGGCGGGCCATAGCTATCGCCATGGAAGACTCGGTCACTGTGTCCATGTTCGCGCTTACGATCGGGATGCTCAGCGGGATGTTGCGCGAGAACCTCGAGGCGGTGCTGGCGTCTTTCCGCGACCTTACGTCGGAGTACTTTGGAACCAGGAGCACATCGTCAAAAGTGAGGCCCAACCTGAACTTGGCTGACTCCCGCACTTGACTTCGCCACGCTCTTTGGCTTTATAGTGTTTGTGGGACGGTTCGAGCCGCAACCTCTCGTCCAGATTGGACGCGCGGCGAGCCTGTCGTTGGCGCCCTCGCGTCACCGCCTGGTTCCTTGAAACGCGGCGCCTCCGCTCCGAAGAGTCTGACGGGCGGAGGTTGCCTAGGCGCCCAGCCCTTGACGAGACCCGCCCGTCCAGAACCGCCCTATGGCTTGCCGGTCCTCGGTCTCTTGACGATGTAGCCTATGACAAGCCCGGCGACAACGAGTACCGGCATGGCTGCATATGCCCAGGTCGGCACTGACGAGGGACTCCCAGTGGCTGTCGAGGTCACGGTCGTACTCAGGGTCGTTCCGGGGCCCGTCACAGTCTGAGTGCTGGTCAGAGTCGTCGTTACGGGCAGGCTGATGGTCGACGTTGTGGTCTGAGTCGTCGTTATGGTCGTCGCGTCGGAGATGACTGAGACGGTGCCATCGAGCTGATTGGACACGAATACCTCTCCTCTGGAGGCGTCGTACGCTACGCCGAAGGGTTGACGCCCCACGGTCACATTCGCGACCAAGGCATTCGTGGCGTCAGAGATGACCGAGACCGTACCGTTTCCGAAGTCGCCACCCCAACTCGCGACGAAGACCTCGCCTCTGCCGCCGTCGTAGGCGACGCCAGTGGAGTTGCTCCCTACAGTCACGTTGGCGGTGATGATGTTGGTGGCGTCCGAGATTACCGAGACTACGTTGGCGCCAAAGTTGGCCACGAAGATCTCGCCCTCAGAGGGGTCGTAGGCCACCGCGCTCGGATTGTCTCCCACTTGCACTGTGGCGACGACTGTGTTGCTGGCGTCCGAGATGACTGAGACCGTGCCGCTCCCGTAGTTGGCCACGAAGACCTCGCCCCTTGCGGAGTCGTATGCGAGGCCGCAGGGACTACGCCCGACACCCACGCTGGCGACGACCGCGTCGGTGGTGTCTGAGATGACCGAGACGGACCCGTTGGATCCCGAAGCCGCGCCGGCGTTAGCCACGAAGACCTCACCCCTCGCCGAGTCATAGGCTAAGCCGCAGGGGCTTACCCCTGCGGGTACTGTCGCAGTCACGGCGTTGCTGGCGTCGGAGATGACCGACACGGTGCCGTTCATGGCATTGGCAACGAAGACCTCGTCCGTTGCTGGGTCGTAGGCGAGGGCAAGGGCGTCACGCTCCACAGGTATCGTGGCGACGACCGCGTCGGTAGCGTCAGAGATGACTGACACGTCGCTGTTGACAGGATAGACCTCGGTCCCATTGATGAGCGTCGTGTAGTAGGGATTGACGGCCACGAAGAGCTCGCCTTTCCCGGAGTCGTAGGCGAGACCGGTTGGAGAAGACGTCACGCCGACTGTCGCCACTACTGCCTGGGCGCGGGCGAGTGGCGCGAGTGGAACCGAGACGAGGATGAGAGCTATGAGCAGGAGAAGAGCGGGCGCACTGCGGTAGGGGTGAAGGTCCGTAGTTTGGGGTCCCTCCATTCAGGCTCCTGCGTCCAGTATAAGCCTTGGCCAGGTCCGACCCTCCTGGTCCCGAACGCCTCCGCGCTGAGCGGAGCTGAGCCGCTGCGCGCGGCTCTATGCCGGCAGGCGAATGCGCCGGGGGTGGGATTTGAACCCACAACCCGCTTTCGCGAGACAGGCTCGCCGACAGATTGTTTCCAGGCTTGCGCGCGTCGGTGACTGCGCCCTACCAGGTTAGGCGACCCCGGCGATTCGCCGGCTGCTTGGCCCGCTTATATGCGAGACTGTGGGCGCTTCATCGGAATCTGGGCAGCTTCCTGCCCCCCGGCCCGGGTCCACCCATGCGAAAACATTACATATGTTATGGGGAGAGAAATTGATGGGAGTCAGCGTGGAACCGATACTCCTGTGGGCCGTCGCGGCCTCCATGGCTGCCTTCACCTCTTGGCTCCTGAAGAAGGGGTCTTCGATGAAGACTCTCAACGACGCGGTCGTGATGCTGCTGCTGCTCTCGATGATGGCGTCTATGTTCGTCAGCACCGTGGTCTACCTCTACTTCCCCGGCTTCATGACCCTGATACTGCTCGTCATAGCGAACATGGTCTCGATGAGCATCTTCCTCCTTCCCGCGCTCATCCTGCTCGTCGCGGGCGACAGGCCGCTGGAGAGCGTGCTCAAGGCGAGCCCTGTCTCGGCCAGGACGCTTGTCGTAGCCTCGGCCGTCGTCTTCGTCCTGCTGTCTGAGATATTCATGGGCTGGACCTTCGCCCTGGTAGCCGGCACAGTCAAGGCGGCGGGAGGGCTCACTGCGGTCTACTCGGCGCTCGTCAGCTCGTCCAGTTCCTACTGGTTCGTCTTCACCATGGCCGCCGAGATGGGAATCACCCTCTTCCTCATGAGGAAGCGCTTCCCTAAGGGGCTTGGCTGGGTGGTCGCGGCCCAGTCCGCGGTCATGCTCTTCTCCCCGACGGCCATCGCGACGACTGGATGGGCCGACTTCTCTCTGATCGCGGGCAGCGTGGTCATGATCGTCCTGTTCATCTATCTCTTCGAGTTCCTCTACAAGAACAGGACGGCGGGCTCTGGCACGCTGAGCTATGTGCTCGGCGTGATGTTCGCCTACGCCCTGATGATGGCGGGGGTCTTCGTCTGGTTCCTCGACGGCGACGCGTCCCTCTTCGTCCTGTCTGTGCTCGTCGAGATGGTGGTGTACTTCTACCTCGTCCTCGAGGAGAAGAAGGTCAACGCGACCGAGCTCCGGGGATGGCAGTCGTCTCCTCTCTGGGTCTTCGCGGTCCTCGTGTGCCTCTTCGTCGCGGAGTTCTTCATGGGGGGCGTCATCGACATCTACGCGTACGGGACGTCGTACTTCACCACCCTCCCGTTCGCCTCGGTGTCGGGGTCTGCGCTCGGGGTGATAGAGGCGGCGCTCTACAACTTCCTTACTTTCTTCGCAAGCGTCACGGCGTCATTCTGGTATCTGACCATGATGGGCGTCGAGATGGGGGCGCTGGTCGTCTTCAAGATGAAGGAAGCGAGGGAGACGGAGACGAAGGTGAGGCTCGGCATGGTCATAGCGGCCTACGCGCTTTACTCGCTCTTCCTTCCGGTGTTCGTCTTCTCCGCAGACCTGCCGAACGTGCCATGGATAGGATGGAGCATGGGCCTCGGCACGGCTGGCGCACTGGCCCCGGCCGTGATCTTGGCGCTGCTCGCGAGCTACTTCATCAGCGGAGCCCTCTCCTTCTTCTTCGGCAGCAGGAACGTGTGCTCCCTCTTCTGCACGGCGGCCCTGATGTACCAAGGGACCACTATCGACGCCATGAGCTCCTTCAACAGGACCTCGTCGGTCGGCAGGAGGTTCCTCACCTCGAGGATCTCAGGCATCTACAAGTCCGTGGTGTCGCTGGTCTGGGTCTCCCTCATTGCCACGGCGGCCCTCTCGTACCTGACGTCTGTTGGCATCCTGAACATCTCGGTCTTCGGGACCGACCCGAGCTTCCTCCTCTACACGTTCTACTTCGACTTCCTCTGGTACATACTTTGGATCATGATACCGTTCGTCGGCACATACGGCTGCGCCACGACCGGGATGTGCGGCTGGGGGTCCTTCAACCAGCTCGTCTCGAGGCTCGGCTTCTTCAAGCTCAAGGTCAAGGACAGCGACACGTGCCTCTCGTGCCAGACGAAGGACTGCGCGAAGGTCTGCCCGGTGGGCATAACTGACCAGCCGGGGACGTTCATCTCTTCGGGCCAGCTCAAGAGCTTCAAGTGCATCGGCGTCGGCGACTGCGTGTCAGCCTGCCCGTACGAGAACATCTACTTCTACGACGTCAGGCGCTGGTTCCGAGAGAGGATGGGCAAGGGAGCCAACTCCCAGGCAGGGACAGGCTCGCCTGCGGCCCCGCTGTCTCTCGTCCTGAAGGGGCCGAAGGACGCTGCGGCGTCTCAGGGCGCCTGAGGCAGCGTCGGGACGGCGGGGAGCCCGGTCGAGACCTTCATGATGGAGACCAGGTTCAGGTAAAGGAACGCGATCGCGAACAGAGGGAGCACGAAGTAGGTCCCGTAGTAGACCCACCCTGCCGAGACTATCGCCAGGGCGGTGGGCGAGATCACCCCGAGCACTCCCGCGACCGACAGGCAGCAGGAGGCGCCGAACAATATTCCCACCGACGGGAGCAGGACGAAGACGCGAGCCTTCCCCGCCGCCGTCCTGGCGCGGTTGAGCTCCCTGGCCTCGCCTATGTTGGCAAGGACCAGGACCGCGATCACGAGCGCGATTGAGACGTTGTAGAAGCTCAGTGCGGCCGCGAGGGTCGGCGGCACGGTGACCACTATCGACGGGTAGAACATGACGTCGGCCGCTGCGTTCAGCAGGGACTGAGGGACGAAGAGGACGGTCGATACGAAGAGCCCCTGGGGGACGGGCACCCCCGACCCGTAGATCGAGTCGAGGATCGCCTCGAAGACGAAGCCGTAGAGCAGAAGGTGCACCACGAGGTAGCCGACGAAGACGAGCACCCCTGCGGGGGTAGGCGCATACTTGGAGAAGGCCTTCGCTGCCCTCCTGAGAGGGAAAGCGAGGAGCAGGAAGACGACGGCGCACCAGAAGAGGCCGGCCCCGAGGATCTCGAAGATGTTCGGCGATATGGCTGCGAACTCGTAACTGAAGTAGGTCAGAGCGAACCCGGTGGCGGCGGCCGTGACCAGAGAGACCGTGGGCCAGGGGCTGGCCTTCCTTGTGGCCGTCACCTAGACATGCACGGACTCGTGAACCAGCGCCAAAGCGTCATAAGCGTTTGCGGGCAGGACCGCGGGCTCATTCCGCCGGCGCTTCGGGGCGCCGCTTCCACAGCTTCGGATAGGTCCCGCGCCTCATCACGACACGCTCGGTCGAGCACACGAGGCCCTTCTTGGCCGAGGATGTCTCCTCAGTCGAGAGGAGGGCAGACCCTATCGCGACGAGCTCGCCCTTCGCCGACATGAGCGCGACAGTGTCACCCTTCGCCATCCCCTCTGAAACGGAGAGCACGCCCGGCACGCCGAGCCGGGCGCCGTGGCATATGGCGTCGACCGCCGAGTCGCGCATTGCGATCCTCTTGATGTCGCCGAGCGAGTCTTCGACCGGTTTGACCAGCGTCCTGATCGGCCCTTCGTCCCCGTCCTTCAGCCTGAATATCGCGTCTGTCAGCTGGTGCATGGTCACGAAGCCTCCCGCTTCATTCAGAGGACCCACCCTGGTCCTCCTGAGCTCTACCATGGTGGCGCCGACTCCCAGTACCTCGCCTATGTCGTAGACGAGCTTCCTGATGTATGTCCCCGACTGGCAGGTGCACCTGAAGAGCTTCAGGTTGCCCTTCGACTCCTCTATCGCGAGCTCGTAGATCGTCCTGCTCCTGACCTGCCGGCTCACAGACGACCTCTGCGGAGGCCGTTGGAAGATCTCTCCTGTGAACTCGTCCACCACTTCGGAGAACCTCCTTTGGGGCACGGAAGAGTGGAGCCTCATGACGCCGACGTACTCCTTGGGGAAGAGGAGGAGCAGGCTGAGCGCCTTTGTAGCCTGGCCCAGTCCTATCGGGAGCAGGCCCGACACTGGAGGGTCGAGGGTGCCGCTGTGGCCAGCCTTCTCCACGCCGAGCGCCCTCCTGACCCAGGCCACGACCTCGTGGCTCGTGGGCCCCCTCGGTTTGTCGATGGCTATGATGCCATAGTCGAGCAGCTGCTCGAGCGGCCTCGCGTGCGGCTCCCAACCATGCTCGGCGTCAGCGGGCTCCTCGTCGATGACCACGACTCCCTTCGGGGACAAGTCAGCGTGCCCTGCCCTTCACGTACTTGAGCACGATCTCGGCGACCCTCGAGCCGCCTATCGAGTCGGTGTCCACCGACAGGTCGAAGGGGCTGAGGTCCTTGCCGAACTCGATGCCGTAGATCTTCTTGTAGAGCGCGTAGTTCTCCGAGTCCCTGACAGACAGGACCTCGAGGCACTGCCCGACGGTCATGCCGTCCCTCTTGGCCATCCTCCTGGCCCTGCAGCTCTGCCCGCCTGAGAGCCAGACCTTCATCCCGCGCGAGGAGAGCCAGGGAAGGGGGTAGCTCGTTATCACTATGTCGCCGGCCTTCGCCTTGTCGAGGAGCCTCGAGTCGACCTCCTTGTCGAACCCCGAGGAGGCCTTCCTCTCGTTCAGGAAGCGCATGCCGTCCGCGGTGTCCCACCAGTCGTCGCCGCCGGGTGCGTAGCCCTCCTCGACAGCCATCTCTTTGAGCACGTCGCCGCCCCCCACCAGCGGCAGGCCGAGCGCCGAGGAGACCCTCCTCGACACCGTCGTCTTCCCGACAGCCGGCATCCCGGACATGATGATGGCGTCCATGCCGCGCGCCTATGGCGTGGTGTGGAGAAGCCTGCTGAGGAGGCTGGAGAAGGTGAAGGAGCTCAGCATGTACCACCAGAAGAGGACCATGGTCTTGTCGGAGGCGACCAGGTAGGGGATGGGGATTGGGGAGTAAGCGACAGGGGTGCTGAACCCGCCGAGGTACGATGCCATCAGGTAATAGACGGCCAGGAGAGGGATGAATGTGATCGCCGTCACCTTGAGCCTGGCCATCGAGACCTTGGCCTGGGCCTGCCGCATGGGCAGCTCTTTCTTCTTCAGCTTCTCCAGCTTCGCCTTGTCCTTCGCGAGAGTAGCCTCCCTCTTCTCCTTGTTGAAGGCGTTCACCTCGGCCTTCATCCTCCTCTCCGCATCCAGGTCGACCACCTGCCGCGTCACGATCTGCGTCACGAGGCCGAGGCCGATGGAGGTGCCCGTCACCAGGAACGTGGAGTCAGGGATCGCCAGCACGGGTATCTTGAAGGTGACCGTCGCTTCGTTGATGCCGTCGGATACATAGACCTTGTAGGATCCGGACGGCTCATCGGGCACTATGAAGGAGCATCCAGCCAGCTTGCCGTCCGAGGTCGTCTGGCACGTGCCGGTGAGGCTCAGCTCAAGGCCGTCGAAGGTCACCGTGATGTTCTTCCCGGCCTCGAAGCCGCTCCCGGAGACGATGCCGATCACCGACCCCGCGCCGGCAGACGTGTGCGAGAGGGAGACCTTGGGCGAGGACTGGGACGTCGTGGTGGTGGTGGTGGTGGTCGACTGTGTCGAGCTCGTGGTGCTGTTCGAGACAGGCTCCTCATTTTGGGCCGAAGCGGCGGAAGGCACCGCGACGCACGCCAGGACGAGGGCCATGACGGCCAGCGCCGACGCCGCGAGGAGCAGCCGCGAGGCGGGCGAGGACTTTGCGCGGGAGCGTGCCGCCACCATCATTTCGCGACATCCCTGATCAAGGAGGCGAGCTGGTCGGCCGTGCTCTCCGCCCTTCCCTCTGGGTTCTTGACGATCAGCATCGGGGCCCCGGTGAGAGTGGACGACACGGTGAGGAAGCTGCGGCCCAGCTCGGCCTCCTCGACGAGCTCCTCCCTCGTCATGGCGTCCCTGGAGCGGGCACCGTCCGCTGCCCTCCTCGCTGAGACCTCCTCCGGACTGGCCTCCACGAGGACCAGGTGCGTCGGCTTGAGGGCCCTGACCACGTCGTACGGGAGTCCCGGCCAGAAGCCCTCCCTGGTCCTGATGAAGAGGTGTGTGTCCACTAGCACGACGTCGTCTGCCATCCTCGCGATCCTGGCCGCAGCCAGCCCCTGGAGCTGCCTCTGCCTCCCCACGGGGAGCCTGCGCATCTCGTCCCTCTCCTTCACCCACTTCCGCCTCTTCGCCTCCTCCAGCATGACGCTGCCGAATGTCACCAGCCGGGCGCCGTCCAGCCTCGAGCTGAGCTTGTCCAGGACCGTTGTCTTGCCGACGCCGGGGATCCCTACGACCACGACCCGCAGCTTCAACGGCCTTAGCCTGCTCCTATCAGTCCAGCCAGAGCAGGTGAGATCTCCTCGACCTGTTCCTTGAGGAGCATCTGGTAGTACTGCAGGATGATGTCCACCATGAGCAGTATGCCTATCCCTGTCCCGAAGACGCCGAAGAGGTCGGCTATGCCTGCTATCAGCCCGATCAAGATGCCGCCTATTATGGTCAGGGTGGGGATGTACCTGTTGAGGACCTGTTCGATGGAGAGGCCTGTCCTGCGGAAGCCTGGGACCTGGACGTTGGCGTCCATCAGGTTCTTCGCCACCTGCTTGGGGTTCAGCCCGCCTATCTCCACCCAGAGCTTGGCGAAGACGACGGCCATTCCGACCAGGTAGAGGAGGTAGATCACCGAGTGGACCGGGTCGGCGATGGTCTGCTCCACGCTCTGCGGCGAGGTCATGTAGTAGACCAAGCCGCCGGTAGGGTACGTCGAGTTGGCGTTCGCCCACTGCCCCAGATAGGGGAGCCACCAGCTGCTGTGGGACGAGTTCTTGTAGAGCAGCTCGGTGAAGAAGGTTACGTTGGCTCCGAGCGCGGAGACCAGTATCACCGGGATGTTCGACACGTAGAGGAGCTTGATCGGGTAGACCCCCTGGAAGCCCCTGTACTTTATCGACGTGATCGGCAGCTCGATCCTGATCCCTTCGATGTAGACGATCACCAGTATCATCACTATCGTGAGGGTAAACGTGAGGAGGCTGGGATACTCGAAGTTCCTTACGACTATGCTCGGCAGCGTGTTGGTGAAGAAGGCGCTGATGAGGGCCGGGATGAACCCGAAGAAGGCCGTCTGAGTGCTCGTCACCGCGAAGGTGACCGGGGAGAACCCGTACCACATCACGGTCTGGCAGACGCCGGCGAGGATGAAGAGGCTGACCCCGCTGCCGAGGCCCCATCCCTTCTGGATCATCTCGTCGAGCAGGAGGACGAGGATCCCTGCAGAGAAGAGCTGGATGAAGATCACCACGTCGCGGGTCGGTGTCAGGCAGTTGGTCGTCACGCTCGCAGTGCAGGCGCCTCCCAGCGCGCCGCCTAGGATGTATGCGGCCGCCTCTCCGCAGATCACTATGAGCGTAAGGAGCTTGGTCGCGGTCCCGAAGACCGCCCTGTCGCTCGAATCAGCCATGTCCAGCTTGATGATGTCGCTGCCGACCAATAGCTGGAGGATGAGCCCCGAGGTCACTATCGGCCCTATCCCCAGCTCCATCAGCGTCCCCTGTGTGGAGGCGAAGACCACCCTGAGGAACGCCAGCTGGTTCTGTTGCTCGCCGGGGCCTCCGAACCCGAACAGCGGCGTCGTGGCCATGACGAGGTAGGCTATCAGGGCGAACCCGGTCCAGATGAAACGCTCGTTGAGGCTGGGCTTCTTCTCCGGCTTCGGTATCTCCGGCAGAACCGTCCCTGCGCTCTTGACGAATTCTCGCATCGAAGCCAAGCGGGGGCTCTACTCCTTGACTGATATCTTTCCGCCCGCGGCCTCTATTTTAGCCTGAGCTTTCTTCGTGAAGGCCCCCACCCTCACGTCGTAGGCCCCTGACACCGCCCCAGAGCCCAGGAGCTTCTGGATGCCCATCGCGGTGAGGTCGAGAGTCTTGCCCTTCGCGAGTGCGTCGAGGTCCCCGACGTTCGCCCATGTGTCTGCCTTGGTCTGCACGGGCGGCCTGAAGGGGTCCCTGCCGAAGTGGTCGGGGTCGTACTTCAGCATCCAGCTCCACTTGTGCTTGTGAAGGCCTGCGTCGCCGTGCCCTCCCCTTGAGCCGGAGTGCCTGTGCTGCCCTATCTGGCCGTAGCCGTGGGTCCTGCTGCCTCTGTACTTCCTCGCCTTTCTGACTCGCGTGGGCACCTACATCATCCTCCGCACCAGGTCTCCGAGCTTGGGGTTGCTGCCCAGCACGCCGTGCTCCGAAGCCGCACGCCGCATCGAGAGCTTGAAGCCTCCCTTCGGCGGGGCGAGCCTGAAGTATGGCCTGAGCCCCTCGACGGCCGAGAGCCTCATGCCGTCTTTGAGCATCTTCGCGGCCAGTTCGCCGTGGTCCTTGTAGCCCATCTTCTTGAGCGAACCTGCGTCGAGCGCCTTCGTCGAAGTGACCATTCCGCGCTTCTTCAGGAGCGCAGTCAAGAGGTCGGCGTCTATCTGCGACCAGGCGACGCGGCCCTTGCAGAGCTTGAGCAGCCCGAGGGTCGACGCGTCCTCGGTCACGACCGAGGCCGTGAACCTCTTCGAGACCTTCAGCTCCTCCAGTCCCCGTCGTACCGGCTCCGAGGAGTTTATCGTGCCGTGGAGGTTCAGGACGAGGATGAGAGTCATCTTCGAGCCACCTATACGCTCAGCCCGTGCGACATCCTGAAGGCGTCATAGACCGCGTTGGCCAGCGACGACATGGTGTTGGTCGAGCCGAACGTCCTGATCCACGCGTCCTTCACCCCTGCGAGCTGGAGCAGGCTCTTGAGAGCGGGGCCGGCCACGAGGCCCAGCGCCCTCGGGCCCGGTATCACCTCTATGGAGACGCTCCCAGCCTTCCCCCTGATCTTGTAGGGGACCGAGTGCGTCCTCCCGCACCTGCACTCCCAGCTCCCGCAGCCGAGCTTCACCGGGATTATGTTCAGCAGTGCCGCGCTCGTCGCCTTCTCTATCGCCTCCCTTGTCTGCATAGCCTTCCCCTTCCCGACGCCGAACCAGCCTGCGCCGTTCCCCACCGCCACCACTGCCGAGAACCTCGTGAGCTCCCCGGCGTCCGTCTGCTTCTGCACGACGCTGACGCCGACGACCTCGTTGCGGAGGTCAGGGAGCAGCTTCCTCACTATCTCGGCCTCCCTTATCCTCTGTCCTGACCTGAATATCTCCTCGAGGGAAGTTATCTTGCCCTCGTTCACCAGCTTGCCCAGCTTGGTCCTCGGCACCCAGACGACCTCCTCCTGCTCGCTGCGCCTGTCGGGCCTGCCGTACGCCATCACTTCTTGCCTCCGGCTATGGCGGCCTTCACCTTGTCGAACTGCGCCGGGTAGTCCTCCGGCTTGAAGCCCGCCTTCAGCATGCGCGAGAAGCCTCTCTGATAGGCGTCCTTGGACTCGGCCGACAGCTTGGACGCGTAGTCGGCTATCGTCTTGCCTGACAGGCGGTCCTGCGGCGGGAAGGCCTCCTCGCTAACAGGGACGGACACGCCCGCGTCCAGCACGCCCTTGACCAGCGCGCCTACCCTGCCGCCCTTGACGAAGGGGGCGAGCCCGTTGTAGAGGACGGCCTCATCGACCCCGTTGGCCAGCGCCTTCTTCCCTGCCAGAAGCCCCAGGAGATAGCAGGAGGGCGTCGACTTCAGCGAGCCGCGCCAGCCGAGCTTCAGCAGTTCCCGAGAGTGGGCCGATGCGACGACCGTGTCGCCCGAGACCTTGGGCATCACGAACTGCGACGAGACGTTCTTGTTCGACACCCTCACCACGAGGAGTGCGCGGTGCGAGGTTATCGCCCGCCTCCGCGCGCGGTAGTCGGTGACGCCCTCGCGCCTCCTGCGGAGGAGAGGGACGTGAGTGGTCTTCACTTCTTGGCCTCCATGAGCTCGAGGAGGTGCTTGACGCCTCTGACCTGGCCTCCCTTGACCTGCTTGTAAAGCGCCTTGTATCTCGCCTCGCTGATCTGCTCGCGCTCGCGGGCCACCTGCAGCCTCCACCTCAGCGCGCGCACCTTGGCGATCCAGACGTCCTTCCTCGGGTTCCTCGCCTTCTTGCTCCCTTCGGTGGAGCCTGAGCCTCTTCCGCGCTTGAGCTTGCGCGACCTTTCTCTGAACCTGCCCCGCGACGTCCCCTTCTCCGGGGCCGCCCTTATCGCTCCGAAGCCGATCAGTCCGCGTATGGTGCTCCGCGTGATCGCGTCCTGGATGAGGTCGGAATACTCCTCGTCGAATATGACCCTGTCCACGCCGACGCCGAGGACCGAGGCCGCGAGCCTTCGCCTACTCCTTAGGTTCAATTGTCCTCAATCCTGTCGGGTTGACCACCCTAATCCCGAGCTCGGTGGCCCTAGCCAGTATGTCCTGCCTCTTCCTCGCGCCGACTGTCCCCCCGATGCGGGCGACGTCACGGCCGGGCACGAGGCTGGACAGGTCGGACGCCCTGTAGACGAGCACGTCGAAGTGGCCGCTCGGATGCAGGCCCCTCGACTCGACAGGGCCCCTGTATCCGACCCGCACGAGGGCGGGCCATCCCTTGTCCTGGCGCCTGACCTTGTTGTCTACGCCCTTCGGCTTCCTCCACTCGGGGTGTATCCTGACGTACCTCCAGCTCTCCTGCCTTACGAACTCCGGCCTGTTCTTGGCGACCTCGCTCCGCTTGGCGACAAGCTCCTTGAGCCTGTTCTCCTCGGCGGCCTTCTGCTTCGGCAAAGTTAGGAGCCCTCGCCCTTCTGGTAGATATACACGCCGTCAAGAAAGATCCTCTGATCCTTCCTCTTGATCTTGGTGGCGAGCTCCACGTTCGCCGCCGTCTGGCCGACGTCCTCCACGGAGACGCCCTTCACGATTATGTCGTCGCCATCGACGCTCACCTTGCATGCGCCGACCACCTTCGCTACGCGGGGCGACCTCTCCCCCACGAAGTTCTCAACGTGTATCTCGTCGCCCTTGGTCTTCACGGATATCGGGAAGTGCGCATAGACGACCTTGAGCCTGTAGGTGTAGCCCTTGGAGACACCTGTGACCATGTTGTTCACGAGGCTCACCACCGTGTTGACTATCACGTTGTCCTTCCTCTTGGTCGAGAACGGCGACACGGTGACCTTGCCCCCGTCCACGGCCAGGTGGACGTTGATCTTGTCGAACTGCTTCTTCGCCTCCCCGAGCTTCCCCTTGACCGACAGGGTCCTCCCGGCGAGCGAAGCGGTGACGCCCTGGGGCAGCTCTACGACCTGCTGCTGGACCTGCTCAGTAGACATAGCCTATCAACCTGCCTCCCACCTTCTTTTCCTGGGCGTCGCCGTGCGCCATCACGCCCTGCGGTGT
>JASHVX010000145.1 GCA_030044375.1 Nitrososphaerales archaeon
ACATGATGATGGTCCCCTTCGGCTTCGACCTTCTGATCGACGCCTCGGCTACCGCTCTATTCATGCTGGGCTCGGTGATGCTGCTGTACGGGGCGCGTCCCAGCATCTTCACTGTCGCGTAGCGAGTTCAGGAAGACCCAGCCTACTACATCTCTCAGTCCGGGCGACGAGACGGGCTCCTGACAAAAGGCTTAACACCCCTGGGTCCTTGGCCGGCCAAGTCCGACAAGCATGAGGCCGCTCGAGAACCTGACCAAGCGCAAGGCGACGGGAGGAAGGTCGCGACCGTCAAGAGGCAGGAGGGCCTACGAGCGGGACGGCTACTCCACGGAGCCTGTCTTGGGAGAGAGCACCAGCAGGCCTTCGAGGACCAGGGGAGGCGGCGTCTCCACGGCCGTGGTGACGTCAGACGTAGCGAACGTCTCCGACTCCAAGGGTAAGACTACGAAGTCCAAGATCCTGAGGGTGAAGAAGAGCCCCGCCAACAGGGACTACGAGAGGAGGGGCGTCATAACCAAGGGCGCGGTCATAGAGACGGAGGCCGGCGAGGCGGTCGTCACCTCTCGGCCGACCGACGACGGCGTCATCAACGCCGTACTTCTCGCGAAGTCGAACTGAATGAAGGAATACGACAGGTACGTCATCTGGCTCGACTACTTCGACTCTGAGCTCAAGCGGACGCAGGGGAGGAGAGCGCCGCTCAACTCGGCGACCAGGGCTCCCACCCTTCAGGAGCTCAGCGAGGCGTGCCGCAGGCTCAACCTGCAGCCTGTCGAGCAGGCCGCCCGGTACCCCTCCTCCTCGAGGGACTCCGGATACGTGTCAGTGGTCAAGGCCAAGGGTCAGACCAAGCAGCCGCTGGTCCTCAAGGTCGCCCGGGAGCTGTCCGCTGTGCGAGGGAGCGCGGTGAAGAAGCAGGGGCCCCCCGTCCGGAAGAAGTGAAAGGCCTCGCTTGTGTTAATTATCACAAACTGTCTCACGAAGGTTTAAAGGTAGGAAGTGCGTTCTTGAAATCTCTTGCTCAGAGTAGGCACTTTGCTGCACCAGGCTAAAAGCGGACGCCTCATCGTGCGTCTCACCAGCGAGGTCAGGCCTGGGGCCACGGTTTTGGACGACAAGGGCAGACGTCTGGGACGTGTGTTGGAGATCATAGGACCGGTCAGGGCTCCCTACGCATCGGTCGCCGCGGCGAGCTCGAGGTTCGGCAAGCCCGGCGATGGCGTGTATGCAGAGAGATGAATCGAAAGAGTGAGCCTCTGGAACGCTAGCAGGGACGGGACGCTCATGGGCTCGTGCCCCATCTGCGGGAACAAGCTCATAGGCGACACCGAGAAGGGAGAGGAGGTCTGCCCGACCTGCGGCTACGTGACCTACGCCCCAGCGGACCAGGGCCCCGAGTGGAAGGCGATGGACCTCGAGGAGAAGAACAAGAGGGTCCGCGTCGGCGCACCGACCACGCTCGCCCTGCACGACCTCGGCCTTAGCACTGAGATCAGCAGGACGATGCGCGACTCGCACGGCAGGTCCCTGGACCCGGCCATGCGGGCGGCAACTGAAAGGATGAGGAAGTGGCAGAGCCGCGCCAGGACGAGCACCAGCGAGGAGAGGGGGCTCTCCAACGTGCTGGCGAAGATAAACGAGCTGTGCCAGACGCTGAACCTCCCCGACAACGTGGCCCAGACCGCGGCCCAGATCTACAGGAACTCGGCCAAGATGAAGGTGGCGAAGAGCAAGTCGATACTCGGCATGACCGCTGCGACGGTCTACCTCGCATGCAGGAAGTGCGGCGTCTCGAGGACCCTGAAGGAGGTGGCTAGGGCGGCCGGGATGGAGAAGGGGAACGTCGCGAGGTACTTCAGGCTCGTGCTCAAAGAGGTCGAGAAGGAGTACGTGCCTCCTCCGTCGGTGGAGAAATACATCTCCAAGTTGATAAACACGGCCAAAATCGACCCGAAGGTGGAACATCTGGCCCTGACGCTGTCGAGGAAGACGGTCGACTCGCGGATCTCGAGCGGGAAGGCGCCCGCGGGGCTGGCGGCGGCGTACGTCTACCTCTCGTCCGTGCTCATAGGCGCGCACCTCCCGCAGAGAGAGATAGCCGAGTTCGCCGAGGTCACCGAGGTCACCGTCAGGAACAGGTGCAGGGAGATACTCGACGACTACGTGATAAGACAGGAGTTCGGCCAACCCAGTTGACGGCACTAAAGCAGGCCACGGTCCAGAAGATGCACCCGCAGAAGAAGGCGGGGCCGGACAAGGGCGCCCACGAGCGGCCGGCCAAGAGCCCGAAGGTCGCGAAGAGGAAGGAGGAGAAGCCTTCGAAGCCGGTGGAGCGGACGGAAGAGGAGTTGGTGGACCTGACCTCGAGGGTCTACAAGCTGGTGGTGGAAAGAGGCAGGGACGGCGTCCTCCAGAGCGAGATCTGGAAGGAGCTGGGCCTGACGAGCAGGGACGGCTCGAGGCTCGCGATCAGGCTGGAGCGCCGGGGCCTCATAGGCAGGGTGAAGGTCCTCGAAGAAGGGCGCTGGACCTACAAGCTCACCCCTCTGCGCTTCCCGACCGACATGGCCTCCATAGAGAAGGCGCCCTGCGTGGTCTGCCAGTTCGAGCCGAAGTGCAGCGTGGACGGACAGATCAGCCCGTCCATCTGCCCGTGGATAGGGCCCTGGGTCATAGAGGAGGCGCGTGCGGCGTCCTCGGGAGCGGCCGCGGTGGCGTCCCAGGTGCCTACGGGTTAGCCGAAGCCGAGTCCGAAAGTTGAGGCTACATGAGGCGAAGCGAGACCTCTACAGGAGGCTCGCAAAGGAACAGGGCTACAGGAGCAGGGCGGCCTTCAAGCTCATCCAGGCCAACGAGAGGTTCCGCTTCCTAAGGAAGGGGTTCAGGGTCGTAGACCTCGGGTCGGCCCCGGGCGGATGGGTGCAGGTCGCGTCCCACGCGGTAGGCGACTCGGGGTTCGTCGTCGGGGTCGACATCCACGACATCAGGGTGAGGGGCCCTAACATCAAAGGGATCTTGATGGACGTGAACGGAGAGAAGCTCGTCGAAGCCGTGCTCGCGGCCCTCCGCGGCGCCAAGGCCGACGTCGTGCTCTCTGACCTCGCGCCTTCGGTCTCCGGGGTGTGGGAGCTCGACCAGGGGGCGCAGGCCGACCTGACCTTGAGGGCGCTGGACCTCTCGGAGTCGCTGCTTCGGGCGGACGGCTCCGGCTTCTTCAAGCTCTTCGAGGGAGAGCGTTCGCAGGAGGTCAGAGACGAGTTCCGAAGGGCCTTCAGGGCCGTGCACACGCTGAAGCCGGCCGCGAGCAGGAGCGTCAGCTCAGAGCTGTACTACTACTGCGAAGGCTGGAAGCCCGGGGTCAGAGCCCCGGACGACTCAGAAGCGAAGCTCAGCGGCCCCGCCTCGCGGCCGCGCCCTTGACCGCCTCCGAGACCGCCCTATACGGGGCGTCTGTCTTCAGCCCGGTCTTCTCGAACGGCTGCTTCATCGTCCTGAATCCTGCCTCCCCTAGGAGCTCCGCCACCACCGCGTCGGAGACGCCAGGTATCCTGAGCGAGGAGCAGACGCCCTCGACGCTGAAGCTCCAGGGCGGGAACTCGTCGACGCCCCTGAGTGACGCCAGCACCTTCGCCGCGTCGCCCAGACCCAGGGCCTCGGCGGACGCCACCGCCTCCCCGAGCAGGGCTCGGTCTGTGACCGGGCCGAGCCACAGGGGCCCCGCCACCCTCCACTTCGCCCCGCAGGCGGGGCACTCCGCGGCCAGGACTGGCCCCGAGGCGAGCTCGCCGCACTTCCTGCACCACCCGACGCTCCCTTCGTTTCGCCTCCCTGCCTCAGCCTCCGTGGCCCCGACCTCCACGCGCACGTAAGCCCTCAGGTAGTGGAGGGTGCTGTGGGCCAGCAGAGGCTGCACCCCCAGGTCCAGCGCGGCCGCCTGCCTCCTCACGGCGCCGAGAAGCAGCCTAAGGGCGGTCTCGTGGTGGAAGTGGTTGTTGATTGGGGTCCCGCCGTACCTCCTCTCCGCCACCCTGACGTGCACGCCGCAGAGCACGGCCGTGTCGGTGGCAGTCAGCGACAGGACGCCGCCGTCCTTCACGGCCCTCAGGGCCGCCTGGAGATAGGGGACCGGCGTGCCGAAGGGGTCTATGTCGACATGGTCGAACTTCTCGTCCCTCCCGTACCTCGAGTAGAGGAAGGAGTTCGCCTCTCCGGCGACGAACTCGCAGCGGCCGGCCACGCCGTTCGCGGCTGCGTTCCTCCTCCCCAGCCTGATCGAGTCCCTGTTGATGTCCACCAGCGTCGTGCTCCGCGTCTTTCTGGCCGACGGCTCTCGCAGGACCCTTATCCCTCTCGCCCCCATCCCGGCCAGGGCGTCGCAGAACGCCCCCCCTCCAGAGGCATCGACCACGGCCACAGAGACAGACCTGTTCACAGAGGCCGCCGGGTTGTAGAACACCGGGAGGGTCGGGGGCGCGGGAGAGAAGCTCTCCTTGGGGACGAGCAGCTCCGTCACCCCTTCGAGCCTTCGGACCAGCTGCAACCTGGCCGAGCTGCTGCCTTCGCCTGTTAAGCCAATCGCCGCGCTCTAGAAAGGGTATTCTACCGCCTCGCGACCCTCTCACTCATGGGTCGGATCTGGCTCCTAACCGGGCCGCCAGGCGTGGGCAAGTCCACGGTCGTCTCCAGGGTGGTCCTCAGGCTCAAGGGGTCGGGGACAATAGTGGGCGGTTGCGCCACGTCAGAGAAGAAGTCGGGCGGGACCAGGGTAGGCTTCGAGATGGTCAACCTCACCGACGGCACGAGGGGCGAGCTCGCCTCCGCAACGAGGAGCCTCGGCCCGCGCGTGGGCCGCTACAGGGTCAACCTCGCCGACATCGCCAACATCGGGGCCGCCGGCCTGTCGAAGGCCGCCGAAGTCTCCGAGCTGATAGTCATCGACGAGGTCGGGCCCATGGAGCTCGTCAGCCCGGAGTTCAGGCGTGCGATCAGAGTCTGCATCGACTCCGGCAAGCCCATCCTCGCAGTCGCGCACGAAAGGCTCGACGACGACCTCCTGAACGAGCTCAGGGACAAGGCAGAGAAGACCCTCGCAGTGACAGTGGAGAACAGGGACGACGTGGTGGAGGAGCTCGCTGCAGACCTTCTCGGCGCGGTCGGCGGCCCGAAAACAAGTTAAGGCCCTCGAGGCCGCGCGAGGGAGTTGCCCTCTCTCATCGGAGGCGTCGACGAGGCGGGCAGGGGCTGCGTCGTGGGCGCGATGGTCGTCGCCGGCGTGTCTGCGACCAGGGAGGCCCTGAAGGAGCTGAAGGAGGTCGGCGTCAAGGACTCCAAGAGGCTCACCCGCAGGCAGAGGGAGACCCTCTATCCGGAGATACTGAAGCTCAGCTCCCGGGTCTACTGGGCCCAGATCGACCCGGTGGAGATCGACGTCGCGGTGGCGCTGGGCCGGAGGTACAGGAACCTGAACTACCTGGAGGCGAGGTACTTCGCAAAGGTCATCGACGAGCTGGACGCGCGCACCGTGACCGTGGACGCGTGCGACACCGTGCCCGAGAGGTTCAAGGGGGCCATCGCCGACAACATGAGGTCGAGCTGCAGGCTCAGGGCGCTCCACAAGGCCGACAGGGACTACCCCGCGGTCTCAGCGGCGTCGGTCGTGGCGAAGGTGGAGAGAGACAGGCAGGCTGACAGGCTCAGGCAGCTTCACGGCGACTTCGGCTCGGGGTATCCGTCGGACAGGAAGACGAAGGACTACTTCGCCCGCTGGCTGCGGGACGGCAAGCAGCCGCCCGATTGGACGAGGAGGAGCTGGAGGTCGTGGGAGTCCTTCAGGCAGACCGTCCTGGCGCCGGTGTGACCGCTACCTCTCGTCAGCCCCGGCCGCCCGACTTCGCGTATATCATCGCGTGGTCCTTCTCGAAGGGCCCTAGGTCCGTAGCCGCGACGACCCTGAACCCTGCCGACTCGAGCTTCGCCCTCTCCTCGCGGAAGACCCTCTCGGGCTCCTTCAGGACGTCTATGCTCCGCGACTTCACCACGAGGAGCAGCCTTCCTCCCGGCTCCAGCATCGCGGCGCAGTTCGCCAAGGCTATCTCTGTCTGGTCCGGCTGGGCTATGTCGCAGTAGACCACGTCCACCCTCGAGACGTTGTACTTGGACGGGTCCCTCGCGTCCACGATGTACGGGATGACGTTCTTCCTCTGCCTCGCGACCTTCTCGACGAACTCCCTCGCCACCCTCGGCGCGAACTCCACGCCTATCACCAGGCCCCCGTCTCCCACGATGTCGGACACGTGCGACGGGGTCGTGCCCGTCGAAGTCCCCAAGTAGAGGACCCTGTCTCCCTCCCGCACCATGTCGTCGGGCAGGCCCTTCAGTATGGCCGCGGCCAGCTTGCTCCTGAAGGGGTCCCACGTCCTGTACTCTGCCCCCTCCCTCACTACGAGCTCCTCGTTGTAGACCCTCTGCCCCTTCGCGAGGTTCGGCGTCAGGAGGAAGGTCCTGCCGTGCCGCTCCTCCCGAAGGATGCGGCTCATCGCCTGCGGTACTTCTGGCGCCTGTCGCGCGGCCGGTCGCGCCTCTGCTGGGGGCGCTCCCGCCTCTCCGGCTGCCTCGGCGGCGGCTCCTTGTACTTCTCCCTGATGCTCTCCAGCCTCTTGTCCAGGCCCGCCTTGATGGAGGCCTCCTCCGACCCCCTGTAGTAGTCGACCCGCGCCGCGATGGCGACCTTGTTCGCTATCGTCCGGGCTATCTTGCCCCGCTGCCACTTCGGCGCCGCGTGGACGGCCTCGTGCTGGAAGAGTATCCCGTGCTTGGGCGGCCTCGCCCCCGTCCTGAGGGCGCGGAAGAGCGCCTTCTCGGCCCCTAGTATCTGTATCGTGCTCGCGGGCAAGGTGGCCAGCCTGTCGAGGCCCCCTGCCTTCGCCATCAGGCGTGCGCCTATGGTGGCGCCCGCCACCTCGCAGACGTTGGGGGCGATCCTGTGCATGGCCGACTCCACGTACTCGTTCAGCTTCTCCCTCTCGCCGCTCAGCTCCACGGCAAGGGAAGACAGCGACCTGACCCTCGCGAGGTCGGCGTCGGAAAGCTCGCCTCCCTTCGACCTCTCCTTGGCGGTGAGTATGGCTTCTATCTTCTTCTCGGTGAGACCTCTCCCCTGCAGGAGCTCAGCGTTGAAGCCGTCCCTCTTCCCGGCGGCGAGCACCAGCCTGCAGAGGGCGACGTTGTCCTGCACCATCTGTGCCAGTTCGGGAAAGTGGAGGCCGTACCACTCGGCGGCCCTCGTCGCTGTGATGTTCAGGAACTTGTCGGAGTCGTCGAGCGCCTGTATCGCCTGGACCAGGTGGAGGTCCGGCCTGGACGACGCCTTCCTTATCGTCTCCTCGGCCGCCAGTATGGACTTCTCCCTTAGGTCCTGCAGGGACTTCGCGTCCCCCTGCGGCGCCTGCGATGCCATGGGGTTCGCCAACCGCAGGCCCTGACCGGTTAAAGGGTTTCGGGGCCAAGGCTTTCGTCGGGTCTGTCCCACAGTCCAGTCGCTAGCAAGATTAATAGACTCCGGAGCGCGAGCGCACCCAAGGAGGTCTGACAAAGAACAATGCCGACCCACGGGAGTCAGCAGCACAGCCTAGAGCTGGCTGCCTCCAGTCACCAAGGCTGGGAAGGTTAGATCGCAGACACCGAAGCTAGAAGGCAAGCCGAAGCCTGGCAAGACACCTAAGGTAAGGAACAGGCGCACCTACGAGAAGCGTTTCACGCTCAAGCGCAAGCCTGGCCAGAACTGGATGCGCTCGTGAGCGAGTCCGCGAGGGCCAAGGAGGCGGCGTCTTTCATCGCCGCCGAGGTCGGGAGGGGGGCCGTCCAGTCGCGCGAGGCCCTCGAGAAGCTGAAGAGAGAGACGGCAAAGAGGTTCTCCCTCTCCGAGTTCGTCTCCAACTCCCAGATCATCTCCGAGCTGGGCCCGTCGGCGAGCGGCCCTCTGCAGGGCCCGCTGCTGCAGGTCCACCCCAGGAGGAGCGCGTCAGGGATAGTCGTGGTCACGGCCTTCTCCGCGCCCGACTCCTGCCCGCACGGGACCTGCGTGTTCTGCCCAGGCGGGCTGAGCTGGGGGACGCCGCAGAGCTACCTGCCGCAGAGCCCGGGCATGAAGACGGCCATAGGCGTCTCCTTCGACCCCTTCCTCCAGGTCAGGCGCTCGCTGGAGAAGTACGAGGCGAACGGCCACCCGACTGAGAAGGTCGAGACGATCATAGAGGGAGGCACCTTCATCTCGCTCAGAGGCGACTACCAGGCCTCGTTCGTCAAAGGGGTCTACGACGGCCTCAACGGGTTCGCGTCCCGCGACCTGAGCGGGGCCCAGGAGGCGAACGAGTCTGCTCGCAGCAGGTGCGTGGGCCTCACCCTGGAGTCGAAGCCCGACTGGTGCAGGCCGGAGGACATCGACCTGATGCTCGGCTACGGGATCACGAGGCTGGAGATAGGAGTCCAGAGCCTGAGGGACGGCACCCTCGCGCGCAGCAACCGCGGCCACACCGTGGCGCACACCGTCGACGCCTTCAGGACGGCGCGCGACGCCGGCCTCAAGGTGACCGCTCACATGATGCCGGGCCTCCCTGGCGCGACCCCCGCGCAGGACCTCGAGGACCTCCGCACCCTCTTCGAGAGCCCGGAGCTCAGGCCCGACATGATGAAGGTCTATCCCACGCTCGTTGTCCCGGGGACGTCGCTCGCCAGGCAGTTCGAGGCGGGGCTCTACAGGCCGTACGACACCGAGACCGTCGTGGAGCTCCTCAGCGACATGAAGCGCTTCGTGCCCAGGTGGCACAGGATAATGCGGATACAGAGGGAGATACCGGCCGCAGAGATATCGGCCGGCGTGAGGAACGGCAACCTCAGGGAGCTCGTCCTCGCGAGGGCCTCGGAGAAGGGCTGGGGCTGCAGGTGCATCAGGTGCAGGGAGGTGGCCCTGGGCTCCCCCACGGACGCCGACCCCGGCGACTCCTTGGGCTACTCGGAGGAGAGGTACGAAGCCTCGGATGGCGCCGAGGTCTTCGGCTCGATGGAGTACTCCGAGACAGGCAGGATAGCTGGCTTCGTGCGGCTCAGGGCCCCCTCGGAGAGGGCCCACAGGCCGGAGCTCAGGGGCGGAGCGACCGTAGTCAGGGAGCTCCGAGTCTACGGCCGCCAGGTCGGGCTGGGCAAGAGGAGGGGGGACGCCTGGCAGCACAGGGGGATCGGGGCCGCCCTGATGGCGGCCGCGGAGCGTGTCTCCAAGGAGGACTTCGGCGCGAGGAGGATGCTCGTCACCAGCGCGGTGGGCACCAGGGGCTACTACAGGAGGCTCGGCTACGAAAGGCTCGGCCCGTACATGTCGAAGCGCTTGGCGTGAAGCCTGCTCAGGCCATCCTTCTGTCTATGACCCCGTCCCTCCTCGCCTTCCTCTCGGCCGCGAAGTAGACGAGGAGCCCCGACGCCAGGAGCACCAGGCCGCCGGCGAGGCAGAGCGAGAGAGAGTACAGGTAGTTCCCGGAGACACCGGGCACGATTGCGACACGCGCCGCGGCGATGAACTGGGTGAAGGGGAGGTACGTGCCGGCGACGGACAGCGGCCACGGGAGTATCGAGGGAGGGAAGAGGGCGCCGGAGAAGACCATCAGGAGGCCGGCTATGTATCCGGGCAGTGACCACTCGAACTTGCTCGCATAGAGGGAGTAAGCGCCCAGGAAGTATCCCAGGCCGAGGGCGGCCGGGAAGTCTACCACCAGGGCGAGGCCGACCATGGACGCCGACAGGGGCGTCACGCTGAGCGGGATCGTCGTGTGGAGGAATCCCCCGAGGACGTAGTAGGCGGCCGCCAGCGCCGCCGCCGACGCCGTCGTGGAGATGGCGAACGCGGAGACCGCCC
>JASHVX010000146.1 GCA_030044375.1 Nitrososphaerales archaeon
CGGCCTCGACGATGACAGTCTTCAGGCCCAACTGGCCTGCCCTTATCGCGCAGGTGTACCCGCCGGGCCCTGCGCCGACCACGGTAACGTCACTTTCCAGCATGTCGCTTCCGAGGGCTTCGTTCTCGTTTGGGGCTTAAACCTTGCTGAGGGCGCGGGCCCTAGAGCACTTCTGAGAGCAGCTTCTTCGTGTCCTGGAGTGTATCTATCACTCTGGTGGTGAACCTGGCCGCATAGGCGCCGTCGAATATCCTGTGGTCGAAAGATAGCGACAGGTAGGTCATGTCCCTCACCTCGACCTTGCCGTCCCTGACCACGGGTCTCTTCGCTATCTTGTGCAGCCCGAGGATTGCGGCCTCGGGGAGGTTGATTATAGGAGTGGCGAACATCCCGCCTATCGAGCCCACATTGGTTATCGTGAAGGTGGAGCCGCGCACCTCGTCCAGCGTGAGCTGGCCCTTCTTCGCCTTGTCAGCAAGCTTCCCAATCTCTGCTCCGATCTCGAAGATGTCCTTGCCGTCTACTCCTTTGACCACCGGCACCACCAGCCCCTGGTCCGTGTCGGTGGCTATGCCGATGTTGTAGTGCCTCTTGAGGACGATGCTCCCGGATTCCTCGTCTAATGACGAATTGACGTAGGGGAACTCCTTCAGGGCTGGGACGAGCGCCTTTATCACGAAGGGGAGGTAGGTGAGGTGGACGCCCCTCTTCTCCGCGCTCCCCTTGAAGGCCTCGCGTAGCAGTACGAGCTCCGTCATGTCCGCCTCGTCGACGTGGGTGACCTGGGCAGCCGTCTGACTTGACTTCACCATCCGCTCGGCGATTATCTTCCGCAGTCCCCGCAGCGGGACCACCTCCTCGTCAGGTTCGCGGGCGGTCGAGATGGTCGCCGGTTGCTGCATCGCGGGCGAAGCCTGCACGGATTGCGACTTGGCTGAAGCCGCGCGCCTGAGGTCGTCGTCCGTGATGCGGCCTTGGGGGCCGGAGCCGCTTACGGTGGAGATGTCGACCCCGAGCTCCCGCGCGAGCCGCCGGGTCGCAGGAGTGGCCATGACTCCAGGGCCACCCTGCTGGGCAGGCTCTTGTCGCGGCTGCTGCACCGGGGGAGCGGGGGCCGTGCTTGCCGCAGCCTGCGGCCTGGCCGCCGGTCCGGCCGACCCGTCGTCTATGACCATGATCGTCTGGCCTACCTTTGCAATGTCTCCTTCCTTTGCCCTGATCTCCGCGACCTTGCCACTCCTCGGGGAAGGAATCTGCACGTTCACCTTGTCGGTCATCACTTCTACGAGGGGCTGGTCCTCAGTGACTTGGTCGCCTTGCTTGACCATCCACTTCAGTATCTCGCCCTCAGATACGCCCTCTCCGATGTCGGGCAGCTTGAACTCGAAGACCATGCGGGTCGAGGCTTCGCGAGAGGCCAAGTCTATTAGTGCTTTTCGAGGTCGACTGGTGGCAAGATGAGACGCAGGCGTGCCGCCGCAAGGGTCGTCGGCCTGGAAGGCGTCCTCGCGGTCGTGGTGTTTGTGCTTGTGTCTCTCGGCATCGCCGTCGTCGGGGCGGGGGGTCTCCTAGGCTACTTCTCCTTCACAAACTGCATGTCGGGCGAGAGCCCTGTCCCGACGCGAGGGTGCGAGACGCTCGTGCTGACGCCAATTCTCTATGGCGTAGTCTCCATCGCCCTCGGTCTGGTCGTTCTTGTCGTGGGCGTCCTCCTGAGGAGGGCTCCGAAGCTGGTCAAACCCGAGAAGGCCACCCGAGGCGACCAAGGGTGACGCATGAGGCGCTCCACAGAGCGAGATAAGAAGGGGCGCGCCCTGGCGGCACCGATGACGCCGCTCTCACGCGAGAAGCTGAAGGAAGTGATCGACCGCAGCTCCAGGCATGCGAGCCCGTTCACCAAGACCATAATGCCTGTCGCTATGGACGCGGACGAGCTGGTCGCGTTCATCAACGAGAAAGGGAAGTCGGCCATTGTCGCGACTCTGAGGAGGGACGGCTCGCCTCACACCTCTTGGAGCCCCGTCGCCTGCGTCGGCGGCGAGTTGTACCTCTACGCCGACCCCAGGTCGGCCTGTTGCAGGAACCTGAGGCGAGACCCTCGCATCTCCGTGGCCGTGGTCGGCGGCGGCGCCGGCGCATTCTTGCAGGGAGAGGCAGCCGAAGTCGGCAGCGTACGCGACCTCGTGGAAGGCCTGGTCAGGGAGATCTTCGAAGCCGTGCCCAACTGGATACCGAGGACCTCGGTGACGTATCCATCCCTCGAGGAGTGCACAGCCAGCATCTTCTCCATCGAGATGTCCAGAGTCATAAGCTACAAGGCGAAGCGGCCGGAGCCGACCGCGTCTAGTACTTCGCCAGCTCGGACGCCGCCTTGACCACTCGGTCCTTGCTGGGTATGTAGTGGTCCTCGAGCTTCGCGAGAGGCACCACGGTGTCGAAGCCTGTCACGCGCTTTACCGGCGCCTTCAGGTAGTCGAGCGCCTTGTCTGCGACGGTAGCCGCTATCTCCGCCCCTATCCCGAGGGTCCGTGGAGCCTCGTGGACGATCACTATCCTCCCGGTCTTCTGGACGGAGGCGATGACGGTCGGGAAGTCCAGCGGCGACACCGTCCTGAGGTCTATGACCTCGGCGGAGACGGACTGGTCGTTCTGGAGGGCCTCGGCCGCCTGCAGCGTCGGGACCATCATGGCTCCGTACGAGACCAGCGTGACGTCGTTCCCCTCCCTCACGACCTTCGCCTTTCCGATGGGGATGGCATACTGTTGCTCGGGCACGGACATCTTGGGAGAGTCGTACAGCCGTTTCGGCTCCATGAAGATGACGGGGTTCGGCTCGAGCAAGGCGGAGCAGAGGAGGCCCTTCGCGTCGTACGGGTTCGACGGTATGACCACCTTCAGGCCCGGCGTGTGCGAGTAGTAAGCCTCAGGAGAGTCGGAGTGGTGCTCCGGGGCCCTGATCCCCGCCCCGTAGGGGAAGCGTATGACGCCCCTCGGGGCGAACCTGCCCCTCGTCCGGTTCCGCATCCTCGCTACATGACCGAATATCTGGTCGAAGGCAGGGACGGTGAATCCCTCGAACTGGAACTCGGCGACCGGGACCATCCCGCCGAGGGACAGGCCGACGAAAATCCCGGCTATCCCGAGCTCTGCGAGAGGGGTGTCGAAGACCCTGTCCCTGCCGAACTCCTCTTGGAGGCCGCGGGTCACCTGGAAGACACCTCCGTTCTCGCCCACGTCCTCCCCGAAGACCACCATCCTGTCGTTACCCTTCATCCCCTCGCGGAGGGCCATGTTCAGAGCGTTCCGTATGTTGACGTCTGGTTTGCCGCCGGTGACGGTCGGTTCAGCCGGGGCGGGCTCCTGAGAGAGGGCGCCGCCAAAGGCCTCCGCCTTCTCCTCTGCGAGGACGGGTGTAAGCGCCGAGTACATGTAGTCGAACATCACCGAAGGGTCCAGGGGCGGGATGGCGCGGTATGCTGCGACCGCCTCGGACATCCTTGCCTGAGCGGCCTTGGTTACCGCGTCCTTCGAGGCGGCGTCCAGCAGCCCCTTCGACTGCAGGAACCTCTCGAAGCGCGTGATTGGGCTGCGCTTCTCCCACTCGGCCACCTCCTCAGGAGACTTCAGTTTGTTGGAGACGAGCTCGGCGGTGGTGTGCGGCCCGAGCCTGTAGGTCGAGAACTCCAGCAGGGTCGGGCCCCCGCCTCTCCTCGCCTTCTCGACAGCATAGCGCGTCGCCTCGTAGGAGGCCATCACGTCGTTGCCGTCGACTAGGATCCCCTCGAAGCCGTAGGCGACTGCCTTCTGGGCGATGGTGGCGGAGGCGGTCTGCCTGTCGCGCTTCACTGAGATGGCCCACTGATTGTTCTCTACGCAGAATACTATTGGGAGGTCGTAGACCCCGGCGAAGTTGAGAGACTCGTGGAAGTCGGCCTTGGACGTTCCTCCGTCGCCGGTGCAGACGAGCGCCACTGCCTTGTCTCCCTGTAGCCTCCTGGCCATGGCGACACCGACTGCGTGCGGGAGCTGCGTGGCCACAGGCACGGCCAGCGGGAGCATGTTCAGGCCGTCGGGCATCTGCATGCCGCGCTCGTCGCCGCCCCAATACTGGAGGAGCTGCTGGGCAGGCAGCCCGAAGGCGATCATGCCGGCCGAGTCCCTGTACATCGGGATGTACCAGTCGCCGCTCTCAAGAGCGTTCACCATGCCTATCTGGGCCCCCTCCTGTCCCTTCCCCGGAGCGTACGTGCCTATCTCGCGGAGCGTCGAGAGGTTGCTCGCCTTCTCGTCGAACACCCTACCGAACACCATCTGTTCGTATAGGCGCCTCATCAGGGCCGGGCTGGCCGACGGGTCTTTGCCCCTTACAGTTCCTTCCGGCGTAATCCTCTGATAGATGGCGTCTTCGGTCTTCGACGAGACAAGGTCTGCCTCGCTGAACACCCGCGGTATCGCTTCGACTCCGGGGCCTTTCACGGACTCGGACTCGGTCAAACGGGCTTCGCGAGCCCGGCGGTCATATAAGACTGATGCCCTGAGCCGCCGCTCTCGATGGCCGCTCTGATGAAGAACTCTCCCGCCCTGTAGCTACTCCTAACCAGCGGGCCGGACGCGACGTACCTGAATCCCATGCGCTCCCCCATGACCTTGTACTTCTCGAAAGTCGAGGGGCGCACGTACTCCAGGACCTGGAGGTGTCTCGTTGAGGGCCTCAGGTACTGCCCCACAGTGAGGAAGTCCGTGCCTGCCATCCGCAGGTGGGCCATTGCCTCGGCCATCTCCTCCTCAGTCTCGCCGAGGCCGACCATTATGGACGACTTCGTGAAGAGCCGCGGGCTCAGCTTCTTCACGTTCCTCAGGACGGAGAGGGACTGCCAATATCCCGCACGAGGGTCCCTCACGGCCGGCGTCAGAGAACGCGTCGTCTCGATGTTGTGAGCCACCACGTCAGGCCCTGAATTTACTATTGTCCGCAGAGCGTCCAGGTCTCCCTCGAAGTCTGGGATCAGGACCTCCACCAGGAGGCGCGGGTCCCGCTGCTTTAGCCGGCTAACGGTCTTCGCGATGTGAGCCGCGCCACCGTCGGCCAGGTCGTCGCGGTCGACTGACGTGAGGACGACGTAGGTCAGCCCCATCTGAGACACGGCGAAGGCCACGTTCTCGGGCTCGAGTTCGTCGAGGGTGCCGTCGGGCTTGCCTGGCGTGACCATGCAGAACCTGCAGGCCCTCGAGCAGGTGTCCCCCATGAGCATCAGGGTGGCGGTGCCTCCGCCCCAGCACTCCTGCAGGTTCGGGCAGTGCGCCTCCTCGCAGACCGTGTGCAGGCCCAGGTTACCGAACAGCTCCTTGAGCTCTCCTTGAGATTTCCCGCCCGGAGGCTTGACGACTAGCCACTCAGGCTTGGAGTCCAGTAACAATTCAGACGCCGGAGAGGACCTTGAGTCGCTCAAAATCCTTTCCCGACAGCGCGCCGTCGCACGCGTAGCAGCCCTCTACGGGGAACGCGGGCTCTAGGTCGCCGTGGAGCGAGCACATGAGGTGGCTGAACCGGATATAGTCGAGGACGTCGGTCATCGACTTCAGCGTCTCCTGCTGGTTCGGGCTCTCCCTGGAAAGCTCCTGGGCTATGCGGTCGGCGGCTCCCGAGACCACAGGGTCGGTCTCCAGGTTGACCATCATGCCTCGCGTCCTTCTGTTGTAGTTGCTGACAGAGGCCTGAGTGACTCCGAGGGCCACAGCGGCCTGCTGTTGCGTCATGTGGTGGTCTTCCTGGAGCCGTCTCGCTACCATCGACCTGAGGGCTGGCAGGGCCGACTTCGAGACGATCTCGTACGGGCTTATCATCGTATTATTACTTATGTTATATTCCGCTATTTAAGCATAGAGAAGGCCGAAGGGTCGTCCCAGTAGTGGGTGGAGTCTCCCCGCTTCTGGCCCCATCATGGGGCCCTAGCCTCAGCAAGAGAGAAATAACGCGCTTCTGAGATGACGAGTGTGGACGATAAGGAGTCCATGCAGGGTGCGGTCTGGAAGGGGCGCCCGAGCATCGGGAGTTACGCCGCACTGTACGCGATAGTCTGGATAGTCATCCTCGTGGTCCTCGAGGCTCTCGAACTCTGGGCCTCGTCGAACCTCGGGCCGGCTTCGTCCATCTTCTCCGCTTCCCTGAAGCTGGGGTCAGTGAAGATACCGTCTGTCTTTGAGGTCGCGACCGCCATCATTGTGGTCCTGCTGTATCTCGGCAGGCTGGTCGGCCTTCTGCTTCTCAGGGCGAGGAACAGCTACGAGCTGCGGAGCGACGGGCTGTACCTAAACAGGGGCATCCTGAATCTCCAGAACGTCTTCGTCTCAGCGATGGCTTTCTCAGACGCCAGGCTCATCAGGCCGCTTGGGATGCGCCTGGTGGGAAGGAGCCTGATAGTCGTGGAGGCGAACGATGGAAGAAAGTTCGAGCTGCGACTGATCAAGGACGGGCTCCATGTCCAGACTCTGATCAGGGAGACGCTGTCCCACCCCACCGTCAGGGTCGCCCAAGGGCCGCAGTAGGACATCAAGCCATCGCCTGAAGAGGCATACGGCCGTCGCCCCAGGCCCGGGAATTCGACACATGCCACCGCAAGCTTATTGGAGGAGGGCCGACTCCACTGGCTTTCTTCGGAATGTGCGGTCTTTTGGTTAGCATGGGCGCCTCCGGCCTGGTGACGTAAGTGAGCGAACAGAACGTCTTCCAGTTGTTCGCGCCACCCCTCGTGAGGGCGCTCAAGGAGAAGGGCTTCGACATGCCGACTGACCCTCAGGCGAAGCTGGTCCCCATCGTCAGGGCAGGTAAGAACGCCCTGCTGATGGCGCCGACCGGGACAGGGAAGACAGAAGCCGCGCTCCTTCCCATTCTCGACTCGCTAATCAGGGAAGGCGAGTCGAGGAACAAGGGGACCAAGCTGCTCTACATCACTCCCCTGAGGGCTTTGAACAGGGACATGCTGGACAGGATGCAGTGGTGGTGCAAGCGTTTCGACATCAGGCTAGGAGTGAGGCATGGAGACAGCAGCCAGGCGGAGAGGACGAACCTGAGCATGGCGCCCCCGGAGATACTAATCACAACACCTGAGACGCTGCAGATACTGCTCGTCGGCAGGCGGCTAAGGCAGAACCTCTCGAAACTGAAATGGGTGGTGGTGGACGAGATCCATGAGCTGGCTGAAGACAAGAGAGGGAGCCAGCTTAGCGTGGGCCTGGAGAGGCTGCGAGACGCGACGGAGAACGAGATCCAGATGGTGGGGCTCTCGGCCACTGTCGGCTCTCCCGAGAGGGTCGCGCGCTTCCTCGTAGGCTCCGGCCGGGACTGCGAAGTGGTCCGCGTGCCGGTGGAGAAGAGCCTGTCGCTGAAGGTGGTCGCGCCTGCACCGGTAGGCGAGGACAGAATCCTCGCGGAGGCGATCTTCTCCTTCCCCGAGGTGGCTGCGAGGCTGAGGACAGTCAGGGAGACCCTCGAACGCTACAGGTCGGTGCTGATCTTCACCAACACCAGGACCGAGGCGGAGGCGCTGGCGAGCAGGTTCAGAGTCTGGAACCCTTCATTCCCAATCGGAATCCATCACAGCTCGCTCTCCAAGGCTACCAGGGAGGCGGTCGAGAGGAGCCTGAAGGAGGGGAGATTGCTTGGCGTCATCTGCACGAGCAGCCTCGAATTGGGCATAGACATAGGGTTCCTAGAGTACGTGGTGCAGTACAACTCGCCACGGCAGGCGACCAGGCTGGTCCAAAGGGTCGGAAGGAGCGGCCACAGGATCGGAGAGGCGTCTAACGGAATGATCATTACCCAGGACTCAGATGATACTCTCGAGGCGGCTGTCCTCTGCAGGAAGGCCGTCGCCGGAGAGCTCGAACCACTCGAGCCCGTCATGGAGCCGTACGACGTGGCGGTCCACCAGGTGGCAGGCCTACTGATCGAGCAAAGCGACTGGAACTTCGCCGATCTGGAGAGGCTGCTCAAAAGGAGCCACGTCTATGCCGAGATGGACCCCCAGAAACTGAGGAAGGTCCTGACATACATGAGGGAGAGGTATCCGCGGCTCGCTTACTTCAGCGAGTCCGACGGCAGGGTCTTCAGGGCGAAGGACACAAAACCACTCTTCGAGTACTACTTCGACAACCTGTCAATGATACCCGACGAGAGGCAGTACCTCGTGCTCGAGGGGAACACGTTCGTGGGGACGCTCGACGAGGCGTTCGTCTCGGAATACGGCGAGGTCGGCGTGAAGTTTGTGGAGGCGGGCAGGTGTTGGAAGGTGGAGCAGATTTATGGCAACAAGGTCTACGTGCACGCGGAGGATGACCCCACGGGTGCCGTCCCCAACTGGGTCGGGGACGAGATCCCTGTTCCGAGAGACGTCGCAGAAGAGGTGGGCAGGGTGCGCCGAAGGTATGCCGAGGAGATCGAGAAGGGAGACGAAGAGAGGTACCTGGGCGAGCTGTCGCACACCTATCCGCTGTCGAAGGAGCTACTCGCCGAGTCTCTCAAAGAGGTCGCCGAGCAGCACTCTGCGGGGTTGCCGATACCGTCAGAGCGGCTGGTGACGGTGGAGAGGTGGGACAAGTACGTGGTCGTCCAGGCCTCGTTCGGCCACAAGGTGAACCGTCTTCTGGCGAGGGTCGTGGGCCACCTGGTATCGGAGAGGATTGGGCAGTCTGTCGCGGTGCACCAGGACCCTTACAGGATAGTCATAGAGGCAGACATCACTCCCGCGGTGGTGGTCTCGGTCCTCGACGAGCTGGCGAAGGCCGACCTGAAGGCGCTGACGGAGAGGGCGCTCCAGAGGACTGGGATATTCAAGAGGCGGATCATACATGCCGGGAAGAAGTGCGGGGCCATAGCAAAGGACGCGGAATTCGCGAGCGTCTCCATCTCAGGCCTGGTCGAGGCCCTCCGCGACACGCCGGTGCATGAGGAGGCGATGAGTATGATATTCCATGACGACCTGGACCTGGCCGGGTCAGCCGACGTCATCGAGAAGATCGCGACGGGAGCCATAGAGCTCAAAGTGATAGAGTCGGCGACTTTGTCGCCGATAGCGAGGATAGGCGTCGAAGAGATTAGCAGGCGTGGCGAGATAGTCTCGCCGGAGAGGCTCCGGGCTCTGCTGAGGCAGTCGACCAGGGCGAGGATCGAGGACACGTTCCTGGTGGCGGTCTGCACGAACTGCTGGAACTTCCTGGAGCTGAAGAGGGTCGGCGACCTCGAAGGGCTCGCGAAGTGCCCGTTCTGCGGGAAGGAGACGATAGGCCTCTCGAACGACTCCTACGAGAACGTCTTCTCGCTGGCCATGAAGGCCAGGAGCAGGGCGGAGATGAAGGGGAAGAAGCAGACGCTGGTAGACGCGATGAAGAGGTCCGCCGAGCTCAGGAAGGAGTACGGCCACGCGGCTGACATGCTCATTGCAGGCAGGGGCGTGAGGCTGGCCGAGGCTGCCTCCCTTGCAGCCAGGATGAGGAAGGAAGGTCTGGACCTCGTCGACCTGATAATCGAAGGTGAGCGCGAGGCGCTGAGGCGGCGCTACTTCTTGGCCGCTTCCTGAGTGCGGGCCAGTATCAGCGTCATCAGTGTCTTCTCGTCCACCTCGGCGCGGGTCCTCCAGCCGACGTGCAGCATGGTCCGCTCGTCCTGCTCGAGGTAGCCCCTCTTGACGTATCTGTCCAATGAGTACTCGACCCTCCACTTCGGGAACTTCTCGCGGAGGAACTGCTCCACCTCCCTCCTGGCGACCCTCCCTTGCTTCGAGTTCACGAACGCTATCGTCGCGGCGAGGACCGCGAGGTCGTCTATCCTTATACCGGATGTCTCGGCCTCGGTGACCGTCGGGGACTCTCTGAACCTGAGAAGGAAGCGAGAGGCGTCCTCCGAGCCGTCGGGGGCCTTGACCTCGAAGACCTCCAGCCCGAACCCTGACACTTCCTCGGACAGGACCTCGACTATCTTCCGATAGTCTCTGCCGAGGTACCGTTTCATCTCCCATCCCTTCACTCCGGGGTTCCTGCCGCGCTGCAGCACGAGTACCTGGAAGGCTTTCCTGACCTTCCTCTCGAGAAGTGCGCGCTCCTGCGCCTCCTGAGCCTCCATCACGAGGCCTCCGGTACGGAGATAGCGACCGACTTGGAAGGCCCTCCCGCCTTCTCGCTCAGGCCTATCGTCCAAATCCGCCCCGTCAGAGGTTCCGTCTTCAGAGAAGCCCTGCCCTCGCTGATGAGGAAAGCCAGGAGATAAGCCCTGCGCACGCGCGTCTCGAACTCCTTGGCGCCGACGAACTCCGCGTAGTCTATCCACTGGCCGTCCGACTTCGAGAGGAGCTCGGCGTGGAGGTCGGCGAGGCTCTTCTCGAACTGGTCCTTGGTGAACACGCCCAAGGACACCAGCTCCTGATAGTCGACCACACCAGGCTTGGCGCCGTACCCTCCGAACTCGTTCCTGAAGCGCTCGTTCATCGGCGCGAGGTCCCTCCAGTAGACGAAGGCTCTCTCGAGGCCCCTCGGTGAGAGCTGGTCGAGCTGCGCGACGGGGTGCCAGCTCTTTACGAAGGCGTCGATGAGCGCCTCCCTAGAGAGGAGCTTGATCTTGAGCTGTATGAGCAGCGGGTCAATGTAGAGTGAGGAGGCCCTGTGCTTCAGCCATTCGTCCTGGAGCTTCACTATCTGCGTGAGCTCCAGCAGGGCTTCCGAGTCCACGAGGAGCTCGTCGAGGAACCTCCACTGTGGGAGCTTGCTCTTCAGGAGGAGTATCTTCTCCATGATGTCGACGTCGAAGGGATTGGCCGAGCTGGTCTCGACGGAGCGGCAGAGTTCGATGACCCTGAGCAGGTCCTCGAGCTTCTTGTCCTCGCCCAATCATTTCAGCTCCTTCACTTCGCTGGCGCCGTGGACGGCCTGTACGGTGATGACGTGCGCGCTCCTGTCGAAGACGGTGAGGATCGAGGGAGTGATCACGAGGTACTGGGAAGCCTCCCGCTGCTTCATCTGCGAGAGGATCATCTTGAACATCGCCTCCCTGTTCTTGGGGTCCATGTGGATGTCGAACTCGTCCATCGCCCTCAGCGGAGACACTATGCGCCCCTGCAGCGAGAGTATGAACGCCATCAGTGCCACCGACCGCTCGCCGCCGCTTTGAGTGAACGGGTCCAGCGTGGTGGGAGCGCCGCCCCTGAATCCGACGTACAGGGCGATGCCGGCGTCCTCGATGCCCGCGCCCTCCTCGAACTTGATGAACCCGTTGGCGTCGGCGGCAGACAGCACCGCCTGGTAAGCTGGGTCGGTCGACTCGACCAGGCCGCCCATGGCGTCTCGCCAGACCTTCTTTCTCGCTTCGAGCTCAACTAGCATGGACTTCTTGTTCTCCTGGAGCTGTGAGAGCTTGACCTTCAGCTCGTCGATGTTGCCTGAGTAGTCGTTGTATATCTTCTCGGCCTCCTCTGGGACGTCCTGCATCTTCTGGATGTGGGCCGACACTATCTTGAGCTCCTCCGACACTTCGTAAGGCTGGCGCACCGTCTCGATCCGAGACCCAGCCTTCGCGATCTCCGGCGCCATGCCGTCGAGTTCGGCCTGCGACTCCCTGGCGCTCCTCTCCAAGTCGTGGAGGTCTGACTCGGTCACCCTGATCCTGTAGGAGAGGACTTCGGCCTTGACCCTGGACGAGATGTAGCCCTCCATGGTCCTCCTGATCAGTTCCTCGGTCCGGCTAATCTCCGGCTGGAGGGAGGAGACCTCTCTGTCTAGCTCTGCCTTCCTCCTCTGGGCGTCCGCCTCCGCGGCCCTGCTCTTCTGCGAGATGTAGTCCACCAGCTCCTTAAGGCGCTTCGTCCTCTTGTCGGACGCGCCGACGAGGAGCTCGTCGACAGTCTTGGAGAGCCCTTCGATGTCCTCCCTCATCCCCTGGAAGGAGCCCTTCGCGGCCTCGTCCTTCGCCTTGTCGGACTCCGCCCTGACGAGGGCGTAGTACAGCTTGCGGAGCTCGACCTGCTTGTCCAGAAGGGTCTGGTGCGTCTTGTCTGCGTCAGACGACACCTCTGCCTGCTGCGACCTGAGGTCCTCCAGTGCGCGTGACTTTGCCTGAATCCTCTCCTGCAACGACTGCAGTGCCTTTGTGAGCTTGGCCTCGGTGCTCCACAGCAGCTCCTTGGCCAGCAGTTCTCTGTGCTCGACCAGCCTCTTCCGTTCCTGGAATCTGTCGTAGACCTGCTTCCAGTACTCAAGGGCCTGGTTGGCGTTTTCTATGAGCTGGAGGAGCGAGCTCTCCTCGCTGATGAGCCCGCTCAGGTCCTCCTCCGCGAGCATGATCCTCTGCCTGAACTCGGCGAAGCCGACTGCCTCTTCGACCATCCTGAGGCGCTCCTGTGGCGTCACCGCTCCAAGTTCCTCTATCATCCCCTGGTGCATTATGATCAGGAGATTGTCAGGGTTGATGCCGAACTCCTTCAGCAGCCTGACGACCTCGCTCTTGTCTATCTCCTTGTAGTCCGCCTCGAACCAGTAGGAGCCATCGCGCCTGAGGTACCTGCTCAGCATGAACGTGTCAGACTTTGAGTAAGCGATCGGCCGCCGGCCTCGCTTGAGAGAATTGTCGAAGACGAGGGAGACTCGGGCTATGTCCTTGCCTCGTCGGATGAGATCCGAGAGCTTCCGCGAGCGCTCGGTGTAAGCCTGGCCGAAGGCTACTGAGATGGCGAGGAGGACGGAGGACTTGCCCGCGCCGTTCGGCCCCACTATCAGGTTGAGGCCCTCCTCGAGCGGGATGCGCGCGTACTCGTAGCTCATGAAGTTCTCGAGGATTATCTCCTTCACGGAGGTGAGAGGGACTGGAGCCTCCCTGGAGAGCTCCTCGGTGCGTCTGGACAAGACTCGGGCGCACGTGCGTCCGGAGGGATTTAGAGGTTGCGCGAGAAACTGACACTTTCGGAGGACCCTCCTCTGCAACGGCTTAAATCGCGAGACGCGTCTTTGCCGCTCATTGACTGAGGCGTCTGAGGCGCTGGCCCCGGCAGTGAGGACGTTGCTTGCAGAGAGCGGGATAAGGAAGCCCACGCCACCGCAGGTTCAGGCGTGGCCCCTGGTCGCGAGGGGCGAGGACGTCCTGATCGTTGCTCCGACAGGGTCTGGGAAGACCGAGGCTGCCCTGCTGCCACTCCTCGGGAGGGTGGTGAGCGGGGAGCACGGCGACGGAATCTCGCTGCTCTACATCACGCCGATGCGGGCCCTGAACAGGGACATGCTGAAGCGCATCCAGACCTGGTGCGCGCGGCTCGGGCTCTCGGTGGACATAAGGCACGGCGACACGCCTCAGGCCCAGCGCTCGAGACAGTCGGCCCACCCTCCTGACGTGCTTGTCACTACCCCGGAGACGCTGCAGGCTGTCCTGCCCGGCCGGAGGATGCGCGAGAACCTCTCCCGCCTTAAGGCCGTTGTCGTGGACGAGCTTCACAGCCTGGTCGAGAGCAAGAGGGGAGTGCAGCTGTGCGTGGGGCTCGAGAGGCTGAGGAAGGTCGCGCCTGGGTACCAGTTGGTGGCGCTCTCGGCGACGGTGGGGACCCCTGAGGTGGCCGCGCGATTCATCTTCGGCGAGGGAAAGAGGACCATCGTGAGGGCCGAGGTCCCGAAGGAGTCGACGTATGCGATCGAGTATCCTGTGCCAGACCCTGCGAACCGCTCGGCGGCCAGGACGACGTATTCCGCGCCAGACCTTGCGGCCAGGCTCACTAGGATCGATGAACTGATCGAGAAGCACACGTCCACCCTCATCTTCGTCAACAGTAGGACGATGGCTGAGATGCTCGGAGAGAAGCTAGCCAGGCTGAGAAGCGACGTCGGAGTCCACCACGGCTCCCTGCCGAGGGAGGAGAGGGAGAGGGCGGAGCAGGCCTTCAAGGAAGGGAAGCTGAGGGCCCTGGTCTGCACCGGCACGCTTGAGCTCGGGATAGACATAGGGTCGGTGGACCTCGTGGTGCAGTACATGTCGCCCAGGCAGGTGACGTCGCTGGTCCAGAGGGTGGGCAGGAGCGGCCACGCGCTGGGGAGGGTTTCAAAGGGAGTCTTGGTTACAGTGTCTGCTGACGACATCCTCGAGTCCTCGGCGAGCATCCTGGCAGCCAGCCGAGGGGCGATAGAGCCCACTAGGCCCTACTCGAACTCGCTCGACGTGCTGGCGCATCAGGTCGCCGGATATCTGATGGACTTCGAGACGATGGGGACAGACCAGCTCCTCAGAGAGGTGCGGAAGGCGGCGCCGTTCAGTGGGCTGGGAGAAGACGCGTTCGAGAGGACGGTCAGGTACCTCTCCGAGCTCAGGAAGATCAGGATGGACGGGAGGAATCTGGGCAGGACCAGGCTGACCAGGGAGTACTACTACGAGAACCTCTCCATGATACCCGACGAGACGAGATACCT
>JASHVX010000016.1 GCA_030044375.1 Nitrososphaerales archaeon
CAGCTCCTGGAGCTCAAACCGCAGGACATCATAGTCCCAGTCGACATCGCCGGCGACCTGCTGAGGATGGCCCAGTTCGTAGACGACGAGGTCCAGACGTTGTACGGCCTGGGGCCCTTCTACGAGGTGAACAAGCCTTCAGACCTGATCGGGAAAATCGTCATAGGGCTGGCTCCTCACACGTCGGTCGGCGTCGCCGGCAGGGTGATCGGGTTCTCTGCCACCCAGGTCTGCTTCGCCAACCCATACTGGCACTCCGCGAAGAGGCGCGACTGCGACGGCGACGGCGATTCGCTGCTCCTCCTGCTCGACGCTCTCCTGAACTTCTCTCTCGAGTACATACCGCACCAGATAGGGGGCCTGATGGACACGCCTCTCTTAATCCAGCCTATCCTGCTTCCTTCCGAGGTCGACGAGCAGGCCCACAACTTCGACATCGCCAGCTCATATCCGCGCGAGTTCTTCGAGAGGACCCAGGAGGCGCCTCCTGCCGCGGCGTTGGAAGACCTCATAGAGAGCATCGGGTCCCGCCTGGAGGAAGAGACGCAGTTCTATGGCTACGGGTTCACAAACCAGACCAAGACGCTCGCGATAAGGCGCTCGAGGGCGTCATACTCGACCATGCGGACTCTCTCTGAGAAGATAGCGAAACAGATCGAGGTCGCATCAAAAATCGAGGCCGTCTCTACCAAGGAGGTCGTCGAGTCGATAATCAAGACCCATCTCATCAGAGACATCATGGGAAACGCGAAGAAGTACGCGACGCAAGCCTTCAAGTGCAGAAAGTGCGGCGCGACGATACGCCGGCCTCCCTTGACATGGGCCTGCCCCAACTGCGGGGGGCCAGTAAAAGGGACCCTCACCCGCGCATCCGTGGAGAAGTACCTGTCGATAGCCCAGAGGTTGGCGCGCGACTACAACGTAGACCCGTACCTCAGAAGCAGGCTTGACATGTTACAGAGGGAACTGGACCAGCTCCTTCAAGGAGAAAGGAAGCCCGACCAGCTCGAGCTGACCGACTTCCTGAAGCCCAACGTACCGGCTAGCTGAAGAAGTAGGCCGGCGACTCGGTGAAAGAGTACTTCACTCTCTGGAATCCCTCCCTCATGTCTGCTATCCTCGCCCGTACCTTCGGCTTCTTCTTTCCGCCCATCGCCTCGTGGAGGATCTCGGCCACCTCTGCCATCTCGCCCCTGCCCATGCCCAGCCTGGTCAGTTCGGCGACGCCCAGCCTTATCCCACCGGGGTTCGTGTAATGCCTGCCGGCCTGCAGGTCGCCCGGAATCAGCTGTCTGTTTACGATTATGTTCTGCTCTTCGAGGAGCTTCTCCATAGAACCGCCATCGTTGTACTTCGTCACATCGACCACGACCTGGTGGGACTCCGTGTATCCGACCTTCTCGCCGAGAACCTTCTCTCCGAGTCCTGCAAGTCGTCCAGCGAGCTCCTGGGCGTTGACGACGACCTGGCCCGAGTACTGACGGCCGAACTCGAGAAACTCGGCGAAGGCCAAAGCCTTGGCCGCGACGCCATGCAAGTGGTGGTTGCTGGTGGTGCCTGGGAACACGGCCTTCTTGATCTGGTCCGCGAACTCAGAGCCTGAGGCTATGGCGCCTCCCTGCGGGCCGAAGAGCGTCTTGTGCGTGCTGAACGTCATGACCTGGGCGCCCTCCCTCAGCGGGTCCTGGAACCTCCCTCCCGCGATCAAACCGATGACATGCGCGGCGTCATAGCACACGGTCGCGCCTGCTTCCCGGAACGCTTCCGACAACTCCTTGACCGGGTGCGGGAAGAGGAACAGGCTTCCACCGAACATGGCGAGGCGCAGCTGCTTTGCAGCGCGTATCCGCTTCTTCGTCTCATCTACATCTATGTTCATGACGTCCTTGTCGAAGGCGAAGTAGTCTATCTCCAGGGAGTGAACAAGCCCTGCCGAACCCGAGAAGTCCCTTTTCCCATGCGAGATGTGGCCGCCGTTGGGTATCGACAGCGCCATCATCCTGTCGCCCGGGCCGCTGAGCGCCGAATAGACCGCAAGGTTTGCTACGACGCCGGAAATCGGTCGGACGTCAACGAAGTCGGCCTTGAACAACCTCTTCCCCAGGGCGATCGCCTGCAGCTCGATCTCGTCGATGTACTTGCACCCCGCGTAGACTCTTTCTCCAGGCCATCCTTCCGCATACCTGTGACCGAGGTCTGACGCCATGACATCCCTGACACGCCTGGAGGCGACATTCTCGCTGGCAATCATCGGGAGACTCCGCGAGAACCACCTCTCATGCGCTTTGACCTCTCTGATCACGGAGTCGAACTCTGAACGATATCTTGACGGCACAGGGCAAGATGACCGACGTTCGTAATTATGCCTTTGGACAGGTTTTGAGGCAGGTCTCCCGTTAGACTTAAGAAGCCGAAAGCCGGGTTGCACCTCCAAGGATGAGCAACAGCAAGAACAACGCTCCAATGCCAGCCTCGAGTGCCGGACTCCTGACGTTCTTCAACGAGGCCACCAACGGTGTCAAGATTAGGCCGGAAGTCATACTAATCGCTTCCATGGCCCTGATAGCCACCTCAATTGCCCTCAACGCCCTCTTCCGCTGAGCAGGGACCCTCGAAACGCCCGGCGGCCGAAGTACTCTCAAGCAGGTACAAGCAACTCTTCCTCCTCCCTTCGTCTTCGTCGCTCCTGCTCTACGCAGCGCTCACGTCGGCGGCCCTGGCGTTCGTCTCAAGAGGGATAGGAGGAGCGGTGACCTTTCTGATCGCCTTCATAGTCTTCTACCTCTCATCGTCGGCAATCTCGAGCGTCCTGCAGCTCACTGACAAACAGACCATAGCCAACCACAGGCGAGTGAGCGCGGTGCTCTTGGTAGGCAACACGGTCTGGCTGGTCTTTGTTATCTGTGGCGCAGCGCTGGCCAGCCTGGAACACTCCGCGGGTCCGCTGAACAACTCCTTCGTCTTCGGCGCGTTCGCAGCGTCAGGATTCGAGTTCTTGGTGCTCGCAGGGGCTTTGGTCAGACGTGCCTCTCTGGCGGCAGTACTGGCCGGGATACATCCCGCTGCTTCCCTGATGGTCCTGAGATACGCCGAACTCTCGACCGGCTTCGACGCCGCCGTGCTGCCCTTGGCTGTGTTCGCCTACGTGGTCATCGTGGCTTTCATATTCGTCCTAATGAGAAGGAAAGTTAGCGGAGGGCACGACGCGGTTACGCTGTTCCAGGGGTTCATGAAGACATGGGCCGGGGGGAACCCTACCGAGCTTGAAGACATACTACTCTCCATGTCGGAGGAGACCGACATCGAGACAAAGGTCATGCAATTCAGGGCCCAGGCCGGGAACATAATCCTCGTCCTTCCCGGCGTCCATCCAGGGCCCTTCCATCCAGTGGGGAGCTACGACCTTCCTGGGGTGATCTCCCGGACGTTCGGAGGGCGAGACGCCGTCTTGACTCTTCACAGGCCCGGCGGACACGAGCTGAACCTTCCTACCCGAAGCGAAACCCAAGGGTACGCCACGGAGATTCACGACAAGAGCATGTCAATGAAGATGTCGACTGCCGGGGCTACCATAGGGGGTCCCATCAGAACAAAGGTCGGAGAAGCGAATGTCGGCGTGTTCGCGTTCGACGAGGACGCCTTGCTGACCGTGTCCTTTGCGCCTCTGGGCTCGGACGACATCGACAGCGAGGTAGAAGCGAAACTTACGGCGCAGGCCGCGACTGCGGGCCTGAAAGCATGCGTGGTCGATGCCCACAACTCGCTCAGAGACCACCAAGAGACGATCGACCCCTCAGACCCGGGGTGGATGGAGGCGTTCCGTCTCTTGGAGCTCTCCGACACGTCTCCGTTCAAGGTCGGTTACGCCCACTCGAAGGAACTCGGCTTGACAGCCCGTGACGACCTGACGGAGAACGGCGTCGGCCTTGTGATGTTTCAGACGCCCAAGGCCAAGTCTGTCCTGGTGTTGGCTGACGCGAACAACGCGGTCCCGTCGCTGCGCGCCAAGGTCGCAGAGGCCCTCGACGCCAAAGGATACGAGCTGATCGAGCTCTGCACCTCGGACAGTCACAATCTTGCCGCGAGGGGCCTGACCGTCTCCCGCGGATACAACGCCCTCGGAGAAGTGACGCCGGTCGGCTCACTGGCAGAGCTCGTGGTAGGGCTGGCCCAGCTGGCCGAGTCCAGGCTCTCGTCCTGCGCCTACGGCTCTCAAGTGTTCATCAGCAGGCTCAAGACGCTAGGCAATCACTCGCTGGACGAGCTAGCCGGGATAACGCAGTCGACGTCGCGCCTGGCGAAGAACTATTCTGTTTTCGCCCTCGTCTCAGTTGCAATACTGTTCGCCTTCGTACTGGCCCTCTGAGAAAGAATTTAGACGCGGCAATGACCAACGTGGTCATGAACTCGGGCCAGAGAGGCGTCCTCATAGGCATCGAAGGGATTGACGCCGTAGGAAAGGGGACGCAATCCTCGACCTTGGCGTCATGGCTCCGATCTCAAGGCTGCCCGACCCAAGTCATCTCCTTCCCAGACTACGCAACGCCTATCGGAGGCGAGATAAGGCAGTTCCTCGCGGGCGGAAGGGTCTACCCTGCTGAGGTCAGGCACATGTTGTTCGCAGCCAACCGCTGGGAGAAGAAGGCGGAACTCGAGTCGGCAATCGCTTCGTCTGGAGCCGTCATCGTCAACCGATACTCGGAGTCAAACCTGGCGTATGGGCTGGCCAACGGCCTTGAGCTGTCCTGGCTCGCCGGCCTCGAAGCGGGGCTTCCCAAGCCCGACCTGGTAGTCGTCCTCGACGCCCCTCCCACCACGCTGAGGTCCAGACGCGCGCGCAGGAAAGACGAGTATGAGA
>JASHVX010000147.1 GCA_030044375.1 Nitrososphaerales archaeon
GCCTGCTGGTAGATTGGCAGCGAGGTGTTGACGACGCCGACGACGCCCGCCAGGAGGGCGAAGGTCTCGTCGTAGAGTGAGAGGGAAGAGTTGTAGTTCTGCTTCAGCTCGGTGTAGTCAGCGTTCGCCGATGCGAGCTCCTTGGCATAATTGGAGCTCGTTTGGCTCTCCTGCTGGTACTGGGAGTAGTAGTAGGCGCCCACTGCACCGCTAAGGATCACGAGCGCGACGAGCGGTATGACCACAAGGTATGTTGTCTTCTGTTCCATCGGTCGTCATGTATGGATGGTTCATCCATCCATTATAAACCTTAGCCAAATCCTGTTAATCCGCTCGCCGCGGCTTGATTGGATAGGCGCCGCATGTCACGCAGAATGTCGCCCGAGGCTCCGCGTCTCCTCCACACTCGGGGCATCTGCATGCGCCTTCCGCCTCTGCAGAAGGCGGCGGGAAGATGTCTCTGTAGATTTGATAGTAGTGCATGTGCTCCTTGTCCCTGATCTTCACCCCTTCCTTCGACGCCTTGGACCTCTGGAGGCTGAACGACTCGTCGCTCACCTTGGCTTCGTAGTACTTGGGGAGGAAGGTCGTGCCTGAGCCGAACTCGATCGGCGTCTTGACTCGCCACGCGTTCTCCTCGCCGATGACCTCTTCGAACGCGACCCGGAGGATCAGTTTGCCGTACTTGACGCCGTCCTTGGAACCGACGAGCTCTTCGTGCCCGAGCCCTTCGGCGAACCTCGCCACCCTGGGGTCTAGGTAAGGGAGCGAGGCTGAGATCCCGAGGCTCCCGGCCATCGGGCCCGAGGAGAAGCGCATCACCCTCCAGAGGTCCCTGAGCTTCGCGCGGAGCTCCCGTGGAGGCAGGTTGAAACTGAAGCTGTAGCCTGCGAACAGTTCGTCGGCCCCGTCCCCCGTCATCACTCGGGAGTATCCGTCCCTCTTCGCTGCGCTCAGGCCTTCGTAGACCGCCACCGAGTTTCGTATCTCCATCGGGTCGAACGTCTTCAGCGCCTTCACGACCTCCGGGAGGACCTTGGCGAGCCTCCGGGGGGTCAGGTCGACGGTCGACCACTCCAGTCCGAGCCGCACCGAGACCGCCTTCGCACAGGGCACGTCGGGAGACTCGAAGAGCGGAAAGCGCACTGTGTAGCACCTCGGCCGCGAGGCGACGACGTGCGCCAGGATGGTCGTGTCGAGCCCGCCTGACAGGAGCATCGAGTCTCCTCCATTGCCCTCTGCGCCCGCCTCGACGACCGCCCTGCACTCGGGAGCCCGTCTGAGGGCCTTTGCACCAAGGTTCCTACGCGCTGCCTGGAGAGGCAACCTGGTTCCTCGCCGGACGGAGATAGAATAAAAGAAAGCCGCAGGGCAGGCAGGCAGATGTCCGCCTTCCAGGCGCTCTCGGGACTAGAGGGGGCGAAGGCTCCGGGCCCCACTCCAACCTACAGCTCTGCGCACGTCCTCATGGCCCTCCTCACTGTCGGGGACATGGAGGCGATAGGCAGGCACGCGCTGGCAGGGAGGACCGGCCTCGGCGAAGGGGCGGTCAGGACTGTCGTGAAGAGGCTTCGGGAGGAGGGTTACATCCTGGTCGACGCCGAGGGTTGCAAGCTCACGCCCAAGGGGAAGGCCGCCTACGCCGAGTTCAGGGCCGCCATCCCGGGCTCGTTGGAGCTCGGCGAGACCTCGTTGACCATGGGCAGGTCCCAGGAGGCGGTCCTCGTGAGGGGGAAGGCCGCCCTGGTCAGGAACGGGATAGAACAACGGGACTCGGCGATCAAGTCCGGCGCGACCGGCGCGACGACCTACGTAATCAAGGGCTCGAGGTTCCAGGTCCCTGGTTCCTCGTCCGACTGCGAGAAGGACTTCCCGGGCCCGGGGTGGCGGCTGATAAGGAACAGGTTCGCACTGAAGGACGGCGACGTCGTGATAGTCTGCGGGTCGGAGGGGGCGCTGCAGTCTCGGATAGGCGCGCTCAGCGCGGCGCTGACTCTCCTGCGATAGGCCCGACTCTCGGCGCGCTTTAATCATGGCTGGACTAACCATCCATCCACTTGGAACCTGTGCGCCTGGTCGGCAGCAGGAAGATCGCCACCATAGCCCTCTTCAGCGCGCTCGCGGTCTCCACTGACTACGCGATGTTCCTGTTGGCGAACATCAAGCTCATGGACACGATAGTGTTCGCCTCGGCGTTCGTCTTCGGCCTCGAGGTGGGCGTCGCGGTGGGTTCCCTCACCTGGCTGGTGTACGGGTCTGTGAACCCATACGGCCCGGACAGCCTGCCTCTGCTCGCCCTGCTGATAGCCTCGGAGACGGCCTACGCCCTCCTGGGCACCCTCGCCCGGCGGATGTCCGCTCAGGGCGACTCCGGCCTGCCGGCCAGAAGCCTCCTCTGGGGGTCGCTCGGCCTGATAGGGGCCTTCGTCTACGACATCGTGACGATCATAGTGCCTACCATGCTCACCGGGGCGTCCTTCGGGGTCGCCGTGGCGTCACTCGGCCTCGCCATTCCTTTCATGGTGGCCCACGAGGCCAGCGACTTCTGCTTCTTCGCTCTCGCAGGCCCCGTCCTGGTCTCGGCAATGTACAAGATCTCAAGAGACCCCAGGGGCCGCCTCGTCGACCGAGGGCCTGCGCCGGCTTAATTACCTCGTCCTCATTCCCAACTTAGGTTGGAGCCGGGGGCCGAAGCGAGATGGAGGCCGTACGCCCTCTTCACAGTCTGGATCGCGTCCGCGGCGGCCTTGGTCCTCCTGACCGCCCCGAACTTCCTCGCCCTCCTCAGCCAGTCCCTGAACAGCACCTTCGGGACCGTGTTCCCGGCCATCCCGTTCGCGGCCCTGCTGACGCTGATCTTTGCGCTGCGGTGGGGAGACCTGCGCGACCTTCTCGCGGAGGAGCGGACCCTTACCTCCGAGCCTCTGATCAGGGCGTCGGGCGTGGCGTCTCTCGCCCTGCTCGTCCTTGTCAGGGGGCTCACTGGCGAGTCGGTCGTCTCGGCGGGAGTGGCTGTCGTGGCCACCTTCTACGCGATGTCCCTCGTGCTGATCCCGGTCGCCAAGAGGTTCGTGCTCCCGTACGCGGTCACGTACATGGCCGGAGTGGCGGTCCCGTTCATCATGCAGTGGGCCTTCGGGCAGCCCCTCGTCGCGCTGTCGTCCTACCTCTCCGCCCGCCTCGTCGCTGTGGTAGGAATACCCGTCACGTGGCAAGGCCCGCAGTTCACCTTGGTCTCAAGGTCGGGCGGCACCGTCGTGGCCACCGTGACCCCGGGCTGCTCGAGCATAATCTCGGTGACGACGTTCCTAGGCCTGCTCGCGCTGATGCACTTCGACCTGAAGAAGGAGGTCGCCCCGACGGTCAGGCTCGCCGCAGTGGGCGTCGTGGCCCTGACCCTTCTGAACTCGATGAGGATAGCGATACTGATCTGGGTGGGGTACTCGATGGGGGCAGGCGCCCTGTGGTACGTCCACAACTGGGTCGGATACGCGATATTCATCGGATTCTATGTCGTAGCCTTGGTATTCTACACCAGGATGGGCCCGCGGGGCGTGGCCCCCAGGCCCGGGACGGCCCTGCCGAGCCCGACCCTTAAGCGAAGTAATTATTTCGAGCGTCCCCCGAATTCTGCCGTATAGCTTTAAATCCCCTAACAGGGTTCTGGCGTTCAATGCCCTCTGCTGAGAGCATCCTTTTCAAAATAGTAATAGTTGCGATAGTCGTTTGTGCGATAGTCATCGCGTTCCTCGTGGTGCCTCGGTTCCTGACGTCGCCCGCCACCATCACACCGTCGGCGTCCACTGTCGACAGCGGCCAACAGATACAGGTGGGAGTGGGGTGGAAGGGCGGCGCTGCTCCTTACACCGTGTACCTCTACAGCGCGACGGGAACGGCCGCGTGCTCCTCGAGCTCGGCCCCGGTCGGGCAAAAGTCGGCCGACACGCCCTCGTACGTGTTCACCGTCTCGCCCACTGTGGACACCAAGTACTGCGGTCGGGTGACGAGCACGAGCAAGTCGAGCTCGCTCTCCTCGACCATCGAGGTGACCGTCAACCCTGCCCTCTCGTCGCCTAGCGTCACCCTCACCCCGTTCGGCATGGACACGGGCCAGAGCGCCGTCGTTGTTGCCGTCGTCTCGGAGAAGGGAGGGTCAGCCCCGTACGAGTTCGCGTTCTACAGCGGCACGTCGGCCACGTGCTCCTCCGACACCACGCTCGTCACTCTCACCTCGGGCAAGAACCCTGTCCAGGGACTGGCGGGCAAGACAGCCCAGTTCTCCTTCGAGGCTCCGACCTCGACCACGTATTACTGCGCGACCGTGACCAACAGCGCGATAACGAGCGTCCCCACTACGTCGGCCGCAGTCAAGTTCGCCGTCAGCCCGGCGCTCGCCGTCTCGATCTCCCCGGCCCCGCCGAAGGGCGGCTTCAAGATAGACGCGGGCCAGCAGGTCACGTTCACGGCCGTGGCGAGCGGCGGCACGCCGACCTACACCTACCAATGGTACACCGGGACTTCGTGCAGCATACCCATATCCGGCGAGACCTCCGACACGTTCTCTCCAGGCTCTCTGTCGTCTTCGGCGTCGTACTCCGTCGAGGTCGGGGACAGCAGCACCGCCTCGCCCGCGGCCGCGGTCTGCGACAAGGTCTCACTCACAGTCAATCCCGCGCTCAGCGGGACGACCGTCTCCATCGGCCCTTCATCCGCGGTGGACAGCGGCCAGACCGCTAACCTGACGGTCTCCTGGCAGAAGACGGGCACCGAGCCCTACACCGTGGAGCTGATGACTGTGCAGTCCGCAGGCGGGTGCAGCAACCCGACCAACACCGGCCTCAACTTCACCGCGCTCACCAACACCTCTGTGATCTTCACGGTCGCTCCCACGACCACGTCCTACTATTGCGTCACCCTCTCCGACTCGGCCCTGACGCCTCAGACGATCTCCAGCTCGACTGCCACTGTCACGGTCAACCCGGCCCTCACCCCTGTGGTCACGGTGAGTCCGTCCGACATCGACCTGGGGCAGAGCGGGACCCTGAGCGTCAAGGTCAACCTGAACACCGGGACCGCGCCATACTCCGTCATCCTGTACGAAGGGTCGAGCCCTCTCTGCCTGGTCGACACCAACATCGCGGCCACGACACAGCCGAACCCCGCCTCCGGCCTTCCGGGCCCTACGACGACCTTCACTCTCTCCGCGCCGAGCGTGCAGACGTACTTCTGCGCCTCAGTCAACGACAGCGCGGCAGTCCCCTCCTCGGCCACCTCGGCCGCGGCCGAGTTCACCGTGAACTCACCGCTCTCGGCCACAATCTCGCCGGCAGCCCCCTCTGTGGTGACAGGGAATTCCGCCATACTGAGCGCGGAGCCCTCCGGCGGCACCTCGCCATATCGCTACCAGTGGTACTCTGGGGCCGGCTGCTCCGCGTCCAAGGAGATTTCAGGGCAGACGTCGCAGTCCTATTCCACCGGCCCGCTGGCATCCACGAGCGACTACTCGGTCACGGTGACCGACAGCAGCTCCGGGACGCCGACCGCGAGCGTCTGCGCGTCCGCCACGGTCACGACCACGGCTGCGCTCTCTCCCTCGATCTCTCTCCTGCCTGTCGCCGCCGATGAGGGCCAGTCGGTCACCGTCACTGCCACCGTGTCCATCTCGGGAGGCACGCAGCCTTACACCGTGACGCTCTACTCAGGGCTCAGCTCCAGCTGCTCCTCAGACACCACGACGGTGTCCGTCACCTCTGGGAGCAACCCGGAGAGCGGCGTGACAGGGAGCTCGGCTGGCTTCGACTACAAGTCGCCGACGGTAAGCACCTACTACTGCGCCGTCGTCAAGGACAGCGCGACCTCGCCCGAGGTCGTTTCGACTTCGACAGCCCTGTTCGAGGTGACGCCTCCCCCAGGCACCCTCCTCTTCGCCATATCCCCGACCGTCCTGGACTCTGGCCAGTCCTCGGTCGTCACGGCCACCGTCACGTGGTCCGGAGGCGCGTCGCCTTACACCGTCACGATCTACAGCGGGTCGAGCTCAAGCTGCGCTTCCGACACGACCGTTGTCGCGCTGACCTCGGGCACCAATCCGGAAGTCGTGCCCTCTACGGAGGCCACCGCGACCTTCGACTCTCCTGGGTCTAACACGTACTACTGCGCTTCAGTGAAGGACTCCGGCGCCCCGCCCACGGTCCTCTCGTCAGCGACCGCCGAGTTCACGGTGAAGTCGCCCCTGAGCGTGGAGGCGCTGGCGCTCAGTCCTTCGAACCTCGACTCGGGACAGTCTGCCACGGTCACGGCCACCGTCACGTGGTCAGGAGGCGCCTCCCCCTACACCGTCACTCTCTACGGCAGCCCCACCTCGAGCTGCGGCAGCGGGTCCACCGGGGTCGCCGTGATGCCCGGCTCCAACCCACAGACGGGGCTCACAGGCACCACAGCCTCCTTCACCTTCACCTCGCCCGGCACAACGTACTACTACTGCGCCACGGTGACAGACACGTCTGCCACGCCCGTGACCCAGACCTCGGCCGTGGCCGAGCTCACGGTGTCAGGAACGGCCCTGACCCCGCCCACCATCGGCGTGTCGCCGGCCTCGCTGGACTCGGGGCAGAGCTCCACCCTCTCGTCGGGAAGCTTCTCCGGAGGGACCCCAGGCTACACCTGCCAGTGGGTAGAGGAGGCCCCAGGGTCGAGCTCGTACAGCGACCTCGGGACGTCCTTCAGCTGCACCACCTCCTCAGACCCCTCCGGCTCCA
>JASHVX010000148.1 GCA_030044375.1 Nitrososphaerales archaeon
CCCTGACCTTCTCCGACCCGGCCTGCCTCGCCAGCAGCGTCCTCCCGAACAGCGCGTCTACGTCTCCCCTTGCAAGCCCGGAGCCTGTCGCGACCGCGGCGAGCATGTGGAAGCGCATCGCCCCCTCCTCCGAGAGCATCGACTCGATCGGTTCCGGCGGGCTCCTGACGTAGTGGTCGAGCATCGTCCCCGCCGGCTGCGAGGGAGCTGGGACCATCACCGTCTCGCCGTGGTCGTCGTACTGCGGCCGGCCCGCCCTCCCTGCCATCTGCCTGTATTCCAGCACGGATATCTCGGAGTTCCCCCCTCGCTCCGCGTCGTACCTGGTCATGTCCGCTATCACGACGCGCCTCGCCGGGGTGTTGACTCCAGCGGCCAGCGTCGGTGTGGCCGCGAGCACCTTTATCGCGCGCCCCCTGTAGTAGTCCTCCACTATCCGCCTGTGCTCGGTGTCCAGCCCCGCGTGGTGGAACGCCGCGCCCTTGGCCACCACCTCGGCCAGCAGCCTGCTGAGGCTCGTCTCCTCGCCGGACGTCAATATCCGCCTCGCAGCCTCCGACGCGGCCCTCTTCTCCGGCTCGCTGAGCTGCTTCTGGGTCAGGTCCGCGGCCCTCGTCGCGAGGCTCACCGCCCGCCTCCTCGTGCTCGCGAAGACCAGCGCCTGCCCGCCCTCCTTCAGGATGTCCATGGCCAGGTCTATCGGCGGCCCGTAGGTCGACCTCTGCACCTGCTTCGCCGCGCCGTCGGCGAACTGGACGCTGCCGTAGTCGTACACGCCCTCCCTGAGGGGGACCGGCCTCCAGTCGAGCTCCAGCACCTCCGACCCGAGCCACTCGCCTATCTCCCGGGAGTTGCTTATCGTCGCCGAGAGCGACAACAGCTGCGCGTCCAGGCCCATCTGCATTATCTTGGTGAGTATCATCTCCAGCGTCGGCCCCCTCGAGTCGTTGCCCGCCAGGTGCACCTCGTCGGCTACGAACAGGCCCACCGACTCGATCCACCTCACCCTGTGGCGCATGACCGAGTCGAAGCGCTCGTTCGTGAGCACGATTATGTCCCCTCTCCCCAGAGACTCCCCGCTCGAGTCGTAGTCACCCGTCGATATCACTGTCTTGATTCCGAACCTCGAGAGCTCGGAGAACTCCGAATACTTCTCTGACGCGAGCGCCCTGAGCGGCGCGATGTAGACCACCTTCCTTCCCTCGACCTTCACCTTGACGAACGCGGCCATGATGGCGATCTGTGTTTTGCCTGAGGCCGTCGGGCTGGAGACGACCAGGCTCTTTCCCTTCAGCACCCCTGCCTTCACTGCCTCGGCCTGGGGCGGGTACATCTCCGTTAGGCCCTTCTCTGTGATGTATGCGAGCAGCTCGGGCGGGAGCCCGGCTTCGTCGAACCTCATCTGCGCCGGCCCCGGCTACGCGCCTAGCCTTCTGAGGAAGCCCGGCTTCGACTCGTACACCAGCCCTTCCCTGAACATTGTCCTGATGATCTTCTCAGCCTCCTCGTCGGTGAACTTCGACTTCATGAGCTCCTCCTTGAATGCCTTCCTCTCGACCGCCTTCTTGTCCGCCCCCTCCAGGGTCTTCAGGATCTCCATCGCCGACTTCAGGTTCCTGGTCTCGCCCGCAGGCTTGCCCAGCTGGATGCCGAAGTCAGTCTTCTTGGTGGTCGCGTCGGTCAGGACGTCCTCCACCATCCTGTTCATCAGGGCGATGGCCGACAGAGCGTCCTCCTCTGTCACGTCCTCCCTGAGGAGCATCCTCGCCCTGGCAGAGGAGACCCTGATCAGGGACTCGAGCGTCCTGGGCGTGGCGGGTATCTGGCCCTCGTCTCCGGCGCTCTTCCTCCTCAGGTCCAGGTAGTAGTCCTTCAGCCTGGCCACGGCCTCGCTGGACAGCGTCGGCGTGATCTTCTTCGCATATGAGATGTACTTCTTCAGCAGGCTGAACTCTATCGGCGGAGGTGTGGCGTAGGTCTTCCTCGAGTGCACGGAGAGGATGTGGGATGCGAGCTTCTCGTCCTCGGCCGGCTGCGGCTGGTCCTTGATCACGAAGATCAGGTCGAACCTCGTTAACAGCGGTATAGGCAGCGTGCTTATGTTGTCGGTCAGGTTCTGGAACGAGTTGTACCGCCCGAGCACAGGGTTGCACGCCGCGAGTATCGCCGTCCTGGCGTTCAGGGTGGCGTAGATGCCTCCCTTCGCTATCGTCACTGTGTTCTGCTCCATCTGCTCGTGGAGCGCCGTCCTGTCCTCGGGCTTCATCTTGTCGAACTCGTCTATGCAGTTGTGGACGTAGACCAGCGAAGCCTCGTAGTTGTGGTATCTCCCCACGCTCAGGTCGTACACATATCCGTCATACGGCACGCTCTCGACTGAGACGACTCGATCCCTGCCTCTCTCCAAGCTCCTTCTCCCCTTGTGCTTGATTACCAGCTCTCCCTGCTCCCTGCGGAGTTTGGCGCTGAAGGCCCCTATACCGCGGGCGAACCTTGTTATGTCGCCTCCCGAGATCTGGATGATAGGGATCGAGCTCCGCCGACCGTGAATCCGGGCGTATATCCCCAGCCTCCTGAGCGCATAGAGGACCACGGAGAGCTCATGGTCGTCGCTCGTCGGATACAGCCTCACTGTGGTCACCTTCCCTCGCACGTGGTTCAGGTCACCATCGGTGTCGAAAACCCCCGCAAAGAACGCCCAGAGGCTCTGTTCAGGAAGCATCAGGACGTTGTCAGTCGAGGGGCTCCTGAGAACCAACCTGGTCTTCCTGACGAACTCCCGCTCCGATGTGTACAGCTGGAACATCTTGGAGACCAGCGCGTACTTGCCCAGCTGGCTGACCTTTTCCCCTTTGTCATAAACCGCGAATGTGCCCGGAAGCTGCCTGTTGATGTTGTCGATTATGTCTGCGTTGACCTTCGACTGGGAGATGGTGATGCTCGAGGGGCCCAGCCAACCGTCGCCGTAAACGCACCCGATGGAGTAGCCTTCCTCGGGAGATACGCTGAGCGTCGCAGAGGGGCCAAAGACCCTCACCGGTGCCTTCAGCTCGTCGCCCGGCCTCAACTGATCAGCCCTGACCCATAGGTTCTTGACGTCGGTCGGCCTTTTCATCAGGTGGTCGGGTGTCACGGCCAACGAGAGCCCTGAGGCGAATCCCACCCGGATCACGTTGCCAACGTGGCGCCTCCGCATGATCGAGTGAGCCGCAAGCTCTAGGTCGGCCCGCGTAAGCCTATCGTAGGTGTTTACCGGAAGCAAGGTGACCTTCGCCTCCCTCCCAGTCTTCGTGACATACACGGGTCCGCGACACGCCTTCCAGAGGTCACCGACCGTGGTTAGGCTCTGGCCAGTGTACACCTCTGTGCCCTCCGCGATGCAGGCGATCCCCTGGTCCGCGAGCACCGTCACCCCGGCCTC
>JASHVX010000149.1 GCA_030044375.1 Nitrososphaerales archaeon
GAACCCTGATGCCGAAGTCTGCCGCATTCTGTCCAAAGTGCGGTGCCGCACAGCAGTAGCATACGATCCCTAGAACCTAGGCCCGCCGCACACGTCCTGTTGACGGTTCCAGCAGGCGATGTTCAGCGCGCCCTCTGACGCCAGTCGCTACCGCTGCAAGCTCACCTCATCTTTGCCCTGACGGGCTCGTTGTCGGCGTAGACCCTCCACTCGGAGACCTTCCCCCTTTTGACCTTAGCCACCCATACAGCTGGAGTCTTCCACTCGTTTTCACGCCGCGGTTTCTTCCCAGAGGGAGCGTAGGTGCCACCAGCCTCGCCTATCAGGACGACGGTGGGGCCGTCGGCGATCGTCCGGTCTACCCGTATCCAGTAGTCGGGCACCATCTTCAGATATTGGTTCCAGCCGAGCTCGACTTCAGGGAAAGCCAGCGTCCGCCCCAGCGAGTCGATGAACAGATGGTCTCGGGCCATCAGCGCGACCATACCCTTTACGTCGTGGTGGTTTATCAGGCCGACGAACCTCAGAACAGTGTCGGAGTTGGACAACTATGCTGAGGAAAGGGTCCAGTTAGAAAAGGGTGGAGCTGTGTGACGACCATGGGGCGACTTCCGTCAGAGCCGTCACCTTTTGAAGACGTAGTTCCTCGCTGCCAACGCCAAGGCCAAGGCCGCGACCATGAGGGCGATCCCGAGATAGAACACGTAGTCGAAGGCGGCTGCGGTCGGGAAGGAAAGGAGACCCGTCGGGGTCTGTAGGGTCAGGGCGTAGCTTGTCATTATTGTGGTCGCCACCACAGGCCCGATCGCCCCGCCCATGTTCCTCAGCATGGTGTTGAAGCCCAGGCCCGTGGCGACCGTCTCGCTAGGGAGGGAGACGGTGACCATGTTGACTATCGGTATTATGATCCCGACGGCCCCGACCATAGAAACGGCGGCGTCCAACATGACGCCCGTGGTCGTCGACCTGTTGAACACGAAGAGGGCGAAGCCCGCGATTGCGACCAGGCCCCCGATGATCATGGCCGGCTTGGGGCCGTACTTTGACACCACCCGCCCGAGCCCGGGCCCGCACACTAGCATCACGACAGTGGCCGGGGCTATCGTCAGGCCTGCGCTTATGACGTCAAGGCCGAGGCCTGTCGGAGCCGGGGGCACTTTGTCCTCCGTGTAGTAGATGACAGCGAAGAAGAGCATGAACATCCCCCAACCAGAGAGTATCCCCGTCAGGTTGGCTATCAGCACGTTCCTGATCCGGAGGAGGCGCAGCGGGATCAGGGGATTGGACTTCCTGCTCTCGGCAACGAAGAAGGAGACGGTCAGGACAGCTCCCGCGGCAAGGGCCGCGAGGTTGTAGGCGTCGGTCCATCCTACGTAGGGAGCCTCTGTGAGATAGAGCAGCATCAGCGAGACCCCCGCCATGAGCATGACCACAGTCTCGTAACCCACCTTCAGCCTCGACCCTGGGTGCCCCGATGGTAGGAACCTGGCCACCACGACGAAGAGCACTACGCTGGCCACGAAGGCTGTGTGGAAGGCCCACTGCCACCCGAGGTCCTGGACGATGTAGGACCCGATGATCAGGCCGAGGGCGGTGCCAATCGCGAACGTCGCGCTGACCACTCCCTGGGCGACCGCGATTCTCTCCTTTGGGAAGGTCTCAGCGATTATCGCCAGCGCCAGAGGGACTATCGCGAAGCCGATGCCCTGGACGGCCCTTGCCGTGATCAGGAAGTAGATGGAGTTCGAGAAGCCTGCAGCGCCTACTCCCGCTATGTAGAAGACCAAGGCCAGGAGGAACATCCTCTTCTTGCCGTAGCTGTCCCCTAGCTTTCCGAACAGTGGAGAGACTGCGCTGCCCACTATGAGGAAGGCCGAAGTGACCCAGGAGACGAGGCTCTCGGTGGTCGAGAAGTCTCTCTGTATTACCGGAATCCCGGGAATTATCATGGTCTCCACGTAGTTCAGGAGGAGCGCGACGCCCACCATGGCCAGCAGCGCCCTCCGCTGGTGGTTGGTTCCCCCTGTCTGTGCCGGGACGGCAGGGACGGGGGCCGGAGCTTCGACAGCGTTGGGCAACGACTGCTCGCCAGTCACTTGCTTCGACGTCTTATATGATGTCGTCCCTGACTGCGCACAGTTTCCGTACGGTTTTCGCTCCTGACCAGCTGGGGACAGCGAATGCGGCTACGGCACGCCGGCGAATTCCTCATAGGACCTGGCCGAGAGGGTCGGGTTGGACAAGGCCTCCTCGGCGAGCCTCCGTGAGGGGACGTCCCCGTAGTCGTGGCCGGGGTATATCATGGTCGACGGAGGCAACCTGAGGACTGCCTCGCGCAGGCTCCTGAACATCTCCTTCATCGAGCCTCCGGGAAGGTCTGTCCTTCCGCAGTTTCCAATGAAGAGGGTGTCGCCCGTGAAGAGGCTCTCCCCGTCGTAGAGGCAGATGCTGTCCTGCGTGTGGCCCGGGGTGTGAAGTATCCTGACCTCTCTCTGCCCGACTTGCAGCACGTCTCCGTCGCGGACGGAGACCGCGTGCTCTATCGGAGAGCGCTCGTGCGCCACGACTTCGGCTCCGAGCTCCTTCGACAGCTCCTTCAGAGTGGAGGTGTGGTCGAAGTGGTTGTGCGTCGCGACAGCATACCTGACCCTGACGCCGAGTCCCTTGGCGGCTTCGACAATCGGCTTCGTCTCCCAGCCCGAGTCCACGACGAGCCCCTCCCCGCCGGCCCTGTCGGCGAGAAGGTAGACGAGGTTCAGCATGGTGCCGACTGCTATCTGCCTGACTACCGTCACGGGCCGACGACCTGATACCGCGGGTTCCTGACATAGCTCCCGCAACTGCAGCCTTCGACGGTGCACCTTCCGCGCTTTGTCGCGTGGATCGTCTGGAAGAGAACCTCGTGAGCGTCGGCCAGGTGCCTGCAGTCGCACACGCCGGTGCCCGTCTTCTCCCTGATCCTGCCCAACCGACTGGGTGCCGTCGCGGCCTTGCTTAAACTGACCTGCCTTGCCCAGACGCTGGCCCCCTCAGAGCAGAGTTTGGCTTGGAAGGTCAGCCCTGGGCTGAGGTAAGAGTTCGGGCAATGGTCTGGTCTCGTCCCTTGCTCTCATAGCCCACTCGTCCGGACATGCGACGCGTTCTACTCGGCGAAGATGTACTCGCGGTCGCCTTCCGTCGACGTCCCTCCCTTTCCTATGCTCCTCAGTCGGAACATCCTCCTCGCGTCAGAGGACCAGTCGTCAGGGGAGATCTCGCCTCGGTGTATCCTCTCGTACTCCTCAATCGTGAGTTTCCTTTGGGTCCTGAGCCTGTCCATGAGGTCGAGCTTCTTGACCTCATGCCTGTACCACTCGCTGAAGATGTTGGCCTGGATGATTGCGTGGCTTCCGCTCCCGTATCCACAGAGTATGACGTTCTGGCCGGCCAGGTCCGACCTGTCGTTCTCCAGAATGCTGTCCAGCCCGACGAAGACGGACGCGGAGTACGAATTGCCGACGAGCTCCGGGGCTATCGTCGAGGCGGCTATCTTCTCCTCGAAGCTGTCGAGGAACCAGTGGGACTTCATGAACTTCCTCCTGTACTCCTGGTAGGGGCCGCTCTGGTAGTAGTCCACGTCGTTCATTCCGCTGCGGGAGGGCTCGTCACCGATCTCCGCCACGACATCCTTCCACCTGGGGAGGCTCCTCCACTCGTGGACAAGAAGGGAGGCGTAGGCGCCCATGACCATCTTCTTGTGGGGGTTGTGGTAGACGGCCCTGCTGACATTGTCGAGGATGGACTCGTCGGTCCTCGGCTTCAGGAACGCTATCTTCCTGATCGACCTGCCGAAGTTCAGCCAGGCCTCCTTCATCTCCGACAGATAGGATGCGTACGACCGCTGGCCGTCCACCATCGCAATCGTCCTCCCACCTGGTTTCTTGAAGTCCCCCTTCTCGTGCCTGATCGCCGAACCGAGGGCGCCGGGTATAATCTCCATGAGCCTCGGGTTGTGCCCTACCAGCAGCGCCGCCGCGGCCGCGCCTTGGGTCGGCTCCTCCCGGCTGTTCAGATTGTACTTCGCGATGTCAGTGGCGAGGACGAGCGCGTACTTCCTCGGGTTCCACTCGGCTGCGAACCATGCTGCCGTGTCCAGGAGCCTTTCCATGCCGCTCACGCACGCGAACTTCTGTTCGTATCCCAGCACGTGCGACAGGCTTCCCTTGCCGTAGGCCTGCTCGAGCATGCCGATTACGTCGGAGACGAGAGCTCTCGAGGCGTCCATGCCGCTCTCGGTGGGCGTGTCTATCCTGAATATCTCGCTGGGCGAGATTCCGTGGGCCTCCATGAGGCGGTATGCCGCTGTCGCAGCCATGCTCGCCTGGTCCTCGTCCGGCCCGGGGATCGAGAAGGTGCGGATGCCGACGCCTTCTGTGAAGTGCTTCGGCTCTTCGTTCCGGGCGACAGCCAAGCCAGAGTTGTCGACCTGGAGCGGAGGGACATAGACGTACATCCCGTCGATGCCGACCTTGGGCATTCTTCCGGCGGGCATAATTCGTGCCTAATAACCTGACGCTGCGTCGTCTCGCCGCCAAGCGAACCGAAGAAGAGCGTCGTCGGCCGCTCTGAACAGACGCGTTCTGGCATCGGCAGTTGCAACGTGGTTCGAAGTGAGGGGATGCCTCCGGCTAGGCTGGCCTACGGTTGCAGTGGCGCAACATGAGACCTGCCTTTTCTCGTGTGGGTGCGCCGCCGTGACCGCACCGGCCGGCGCGCTCAGTGAGGGATAAGTAAGCTCACACCCTCAGGCTGGCGCGAACATGGTCTTCGACTACCTAGGTCTGCCGCGCGAGTTCCCGAGGAGATTTGTCCCTCGCGGCATGCCCGTCGACTGGGAGTCGCTCTCCCGTGTCTTCGAGGAGCTGAGGGCGAGGCCGATAGAGTCCAGAGAGCACCTCGAGAGGTGGCTGGCCGACGAGGACGAACTGAACGCCGTCATCTACGAGAAGAGGGCGCTGACAACGATAAACTACTCCAGGCAGACAGACAATGATGCGTTCAAGAAGGCATATTCGGACTATTTCCAAGAGCTCGAACCCAACGTCAAGCTCGCCAGCTTCGAGCTGGCGAAGAGGTACTCGTCGTCTCCGGCGAGGAAGGACCTTCCCCGCCCTCGGTACCAGATGACGGACCGGGTCAGGGACAACGCGGTCGGCATCTTCAGGGAGGCGAACGTGCCCCTCGAGAAGGAGGACGCCGGCCTGGCCGAGAAGTACCAGGCCACCGTGGGTGCGATGACGGTCCAGTTCAGGGGCGAAGAAAGGACCATCCAGCAGATGGGCAAGTTCCTCGAGCAGACCGATAGGCACGTCAGGGAGGAAGCGTGGAGGCAGACGGCTGCCCGCCTCCTGGGGGACTCGCAGAAGCTCGACGAGATATACGACGACATGGTCAGGGTCAGGGACGCCATAGGAAGGAACGCGGGCTTCAGGAACTACCGCGACTACGCGTTCCCCCTGAGGAACAGATTCGACTACACGCCGGAGGACTGCGAAAGGTTCCATGACGCTGTAGGGAAGTACTTCGTGCCCCTCAGCCGAGAAATCGACAAGGAGAGGGCGGACAAGATGGGCCTGGACCGGCTGATGCCCTGGGACATGCAGGTCGACCCTGCCGGGCGGCCGCCGCTGGTTCCCTTCAAGAAGACAGAGGACCTGGTGGACGGCTGCTCGAACATCTTCAGGGAGGTCGACTCACAGTTCTCGAAGTACTACGACAGGATGACAGAGCTGGAGCTGCGCGACCTGGACAGCCGCAAGGGGAAGGCGCCCGGAGGCTTCCAGGATGAGTTCTCAGAGCTGAGGCTGCCCTTTATCTTCCTGAACGCGGCCGGGCGGGATGCCGACGTCAGGGTCCTCCTGCACGAGTCGGGCCACAGCTTCCATTCGTTCCTGATGAGGGACGCAGGTCTTCCTTACTATTACTCGGGCCAGAATCTGCCTTCCGAGTTCGCCGAGGTGGCTTCGATGTCGATGGAACTGATAGGCTGCGAGCACGTGGGAGGCACGTTCTATGGGCCGGAGGACGCCATGCGCTCGAACAAGGAGGAGGTGGCGTCGATAGTCAAGCTGTTCGCCTGGGTCGCCACAATCGACGCGTTCCAGCACTGGGTGTATACCCACCCAGGGCACTCGGCCGCCGAACGCGCAGAGTCTTGGTCCTCGATCTTCAGGCGCTTCAAGGGCCTGGAGAGCTATGACGGTCACGAGCAGGCGCTCCGTTACAGATGGCAGCGCCAGCTCCACCTGTTCCAGTTCCCGTTCTACTACATCGAGTACG
>JASHVX010000150.1 GCA_030044375.1 Nitrososphaerales archaeon
CGCATATCTCGGCCTTGGAGAGCGGGTACCGCGAGAAGGGGTTGGTCGTTGAGCCTATGCCTTTCACCGAAAGGAAGAAGTCAGTCTCGTCCATCCTGACATAGGGGTTTGCCGATACGGCCCCCCTGTTGTCGTCTATCAGGAGCGTCCTTGTCCTTGCCGGCGCCTCGTCAGTGAAGGCACTCATGCTGGCGGGCAGGTACAGGCGGCGCATGTCAGGCATAGACTTCCCTTGGAAGTTCCTGTTGGTCCTGACCTCGCCGACCTCGTAGGAGTTCAGAGTGATAGGAAAGCCCTTCAGCCTAAGCGCGTCTGATGCAGGGTCAGGCGTGGCTTCCGCCGCGCTTCGCAAGGGGCGCGTCTTGCGCTTGGCTGATATTTATGGAGGCGCACGCGGAGACTCGTATCAGCACCGAGACCGGTGCTCGTCCCTCGGCACACTAGCAACACGGCGGTGACACAACTCGGGGCTGCCCCGCAGGCGTGGTTAGACTTCGATTTCCTTGCGCCCTGTCGCCAGCTCTTCCAGCAGCTTGTAGCTTCTCAGGGCGTCCTTCTCTTCGACCACGACTATCGCGTGCGGGCTGCAGGTTATGTACTCTATCAGGTTGATGCCGTTCCTCGCTAGGTGCGAGCTGATTACGGCGGTCACGCCTGGAGTCTGGATGACTATCTCGGAGAGCGAGATCACTATCTCGGCGAGGTCTGTGGTTATGCTGATGATCTTCTTCCTGGGGATCACGGCCTGGAGCTTGGGGAGGTTCTTGGTGTCCGTGACCACCTTCACTGTCTCGATGCCAGAGACCATGTGCAAGGTCTCTCCACGCGAGTAGTCGACCTCGGCTGAGAACTTGGCCAGCGCCCTCGGTATGAAGGGCTCGTTCATGAGGGCGACCACCGCTATCTTGTTCTTCAGGGTCAGCTTGAGGACGAGACGCCTCATGGCGTCCTGGGTGCCGATGCCCTCCACGGCAGGGAACCTCTTGATCAGGCTGATCGAGTCCCCGTCCTGCGAGCCGCCCGTCGACCGGCCCTTCTCTTCCCACGGCATCTGGACCTTGTAGACGTCGATGGGGAAGGTGATGTTCTTGAGGTTCTGCGAGTCGAGCTTGATCAGCTGGTAGGGTATCTTGTTTCTGACCTGGTCGTACACCTGCTCGGAGATGCACACCTCGCCGGCTTCGGCCAGAGGCTCGATTCTCGAGGCTATGTTGACTGCGTCTCCGAAGACGTCTCCCTTCTGGTGGATCACGTCTCCGATGTGGATGCCGATTCTCACGTGTATCTTTCTGGTGGCGCGCGCGTTGTGGTTGCGCAGGACCTTCTGGACCTCGACCCCGCACTCGGTGGCGTCGAGCGCGCTGTCGAACTCGACTAGGAAGGCGTCCCCTATGGTCTTGATCTCGTGGCCGCCGTATCTGGCGAATATCGGCCTGACGATCTCCTGGTGTCGCCTGAGCAGCCTCAGGGCCTGAGACTCGTCTCTCTGGCTCAGTGCGGTGTACCCTACTATGTCTGTGAACATGATGGCTGCGAGCCGGCGAGAAGAACGGGCCAAGGTCTACGAGTGGCACTCATCCTCTTGATTCCGTTCTTGACTACTCGGGTGAATCCGAAGCAGCAACACAATCTTCATGTGACACCGTCCCCTAGTACGACAGCATGCCTTCAAAACACCCACAAGGATGCGGTATACGTCACTAAATCTCTTGGGAAGAGGTTCGATGCGATGGCGTTTGGTATGGAAATAGGGGCCAAAACCAATCTGACTCCGCACAACTCATTGCGCTTCCCTAGCAGGAGACTTACCGCACGGGACGTCGTGTATGACTAACCCAGCACACGCCCGCCTCCCTTCAGAACACTCTACCCACCCCCCTGCCGAGGAAACAGCAGGGTGCCACGGTCGAAAGCAATAATATCGAGTCGGGAGGCAAAACCGACGTATGAGGACCCTTGAGGCGAAAGCGTTCATCGCGCTCGCGGTCCTGCTCCTCTCGTGCCAGTGTCTTGCGTCAACGACAGCACCGGCTGTCGCCTCGGGCCCGGTCTGCGGCGGCACCATCACGGCGAACACCACACTTTCAGGGAGCCTGGGGCCGTGCCGAGGGGCCGGGCTGAACATCGTCGGCAACGGCGTGACGCTCGACTGCCAGGGTCATGAAATCATAGGGGTGTCGGGGGACACGCAGGCGGGCGTCGACGTCTCAGGCGTCACGGAGGCTCAGGTGAAGGACTGCAAGATCGAGGGCTTCCGCTTTGGCGTCCAACTCGTGGACTCGACCCAGGCCTCGCTCACGGCGGACACAGCGACGGGAAGCACGCTCTGCGGCTTCTGCCTTTACAGTTCGCCCCACGACGTCATGGTGACCGACGCAGCGACAGGCAAGGGCCTCTACGGGTTCTACATCTACGCGTCGTCCCACGATACGCTGACATCAGACTCGGCGAACAAGGTCGGCCAAGACGGCTTCTACCTAGAGTATTCGAACCACGACTCATTGAGCGGCGACACGGCGGAACATGACGGTCAGGACGGGTTCCTCCTCCTGGACTCGTCGGTCAACTCCCTGAGCGGCGACGTCACAAGCAGCGACTCCCTCGGGTTCCTCCTTACTTTCCACTCCGACAGCAACTCCATTGTGGGGAGCAACGCGACGAAGGACTACGCAGGGTTCGAGCTCGGGGACTGGTTCGCTGCAGGTCAGACGGTCTCGAGTTACGACACGAGTGAGAACAACCTTACCCACGACTTGGCCTCCGGCAACACCATCGGATTCGAACTTTTCATCGCGTCCAACAACACGCTGGCGTCCGATGTGGCCAGCACGGACTTCGTCGGATACTATGTCGCAGGGTACGATGCGGGAAGTTTCGGCTGGGTAGCTGCCCAGAACAACACGCTCGTCGGCAACACGGCTCACGGAAACTACTTCGAGGGGTTCGAGCTGCTTTCGCATGCCACCCTCAACAATCTGACGCGAGACTCCTCGGTCGCGAACGATGGCTATGGTTACCTAGACAGCACGTCGGGCCATGGGACGCTGGGGACGGCCAACACCTACGCCTCTGACGCATGTCATGGAGACTACGATGGGGGCTCGAGCCCCGCCGGCCTCTGTGCGCCCCAAGGATAGCCGGAGAGCCAAAAGTGGTGTAGGGTTGGGCACCAAAGTGGTGGCGCCGGGAGACTCGAAGCGACCTAGTTTGTCGGCCCAGTCAAGGAGAAGGAAGGTTTACTGCCCCCTCGGGCACGTCTTCACAGCCGTCCTGCCTCCTCCCAATCCCAATTTCGATCAGTCGTCGGGAAGGGACGTCGTAAGGGCGGATTCTGGAACTTGGGTTTCGCTCCGGACTCTCAGACTAGGAGCGAAGGCAGGGCTTGACGAAGACGACATGTATGAAGCGGAGTTTCCGAAGGAGGCTTATCTCGTATGCCCCAAGTGTGGAACGATCTTTAGGCCGAAGCAGAAAGCAGTTCACACTATCTGACACCTCAAACGCATGGCAAGTTACCGTAACCTGAACAGCCATGAGAATGCTTCATTGAGACGGGTTCCCGCAATTCGAGGTCCCGAACGCCTCGATGACGATGCTATCCGACGTCCACCTGGCTCTGGACGAGAAGGAGGAGGCCCTGAGGTGCCTTGAGGCGGCCTGCGCCGCGTGAGAGACCGGCCTAGGCTGGATTTCAGTGATACCCAACTTCGACTTGATAAGGATCTAACCTAGGTTCTTCTCGATAATGAAGGGCATGCAGCTGGCGTGACCAGATGAAGAACTGACTAACTTTCGACTTGAGAAGGAGCGGAAGACAACCTTCTCGGCTTGGTGCCGACTACGGTCGGAAGCCAGAATCTGTTGGACGCGACACGAGCCCCTGAGGTCAGGGCGTGTATGCGGTGGCGTTGATTTGCACTAGCTGCAGAGAGCTGACAGCGGGAGACATCGTACAAATTCCGGGACTCTTCAAGGTGGCGCCACAGCTCGCCGCGGAGTATTCGGCCCAGACATCAAGGTTGGTTGGGTTCAAGGTGTAACTGTTGTAGCCGGTGAAGATTTCGACGAAGCCTTTGAAGGCTTGAGCCGAAGTGACCGCGTGTACGCTCTCCAGGTACGAGGTTATCGTGGCGCAGTTGAGCCGCAGAGCGGCGTCTGGGCCCAGCGTGACTTCCCGTAACACGTACGGGCTTGGATCGGCCGTGACCACTTGGCTCCCGTTTGCCGACAAAGTGGTGCTCATTGGCTGGGCCAAAGTGAACTTTATGGCTAGGGAAGCAGACGAATTCAGATAGCTCGGGTTCAGTATGTTAATGTCGGTGTCGTAAAGTCCTGGTTCTAACCCGATGCCGCTGGCCAATGAAGGACTCGTCGGGTTACAGACATACTTGGCGATGTAGACTTGAGAAGGAGTTCCTGTACCGACGCTGCCTGACGGGCAGTAATAGGCGTAGACGGCGAACCCACTGTAACTGGTGC
>JASHVX010000151.1 GCA_030044375.1 Nitrososphaerales archaeon
TCCCCACGACGCCCCCTCCAAGCCTCGACCCGAGCCAGCTCGTCTCGACCGTACGCTCGCTGAGGCAGCTTGGCGCCACGGCGCTCCTCACTCCGCACTTCGGGGTCAGGGAAGACACAGACAACGTCTTCGACAGCACCGAAGAGAGGGTGACACGCTGGGTGAAGGACGTCGGCGACCTGAGGTCGAGGGGGACAAGCATAGACGAAGCGGCGAGGGCCATGGAGATGAGGTTCCAGAAGGAGACCGGGGTAGAGGCACTGCCTGCCTACGTCGCCGTCTCTATCAGGACCTCTGTCATGGGGATCTTTCATTATCTCGGCAGGAACGTTTGAATATCGAGAACATATTCGACAGGGAATGCCTCTAGAGTACGCCTGCATCGCACCCCACGGCGGCGAGCTAGTCCCGTCGCTCGCAGGCGACGGCCTCCGCCTCTTCTCCCCCACCAGGCGAGGGATGAGAGTACTCGCTCGACACGTGAAGGAAGCCAGACCTGAAACGATAGTCGTCGCCAGTCCTCACAACCTGAGGCTCCCAAAGCACATCGGCGTCGTGATCTCCGAGAACTCCTCCGGAAGGGTGGCCGAAGGAAAGGCAGCGATAAGTCTCAGGAGCAGTTGCGACACCGAGCTGGGAACGCAGCTGGTCGACGAGGCCGAGGCGCAAGGGCTGCCTGTCGTGGGCGCAAACTATGGCGCGCTGTCAGGACAGCTCTCGGACCTCGCCATGGACTGGGGGACCCTGATACCGCTCTGGTTCTTCCTCAAGGAGAACAAGCTCAAGAGCCGGATCCTCATAGTCACGCCGTCGCGGGGGATCCCGCTCTCACAGAACTATGAGTTCGGCAAGTGCCTGGCGAGGGTCGCCGAAGGCACCAGGAAGCGGACCGTCTTCGTCGCGAGCTCGGACCAAGCGCACGCCCACGACAAGAAGGGCCCCTATGGGTTCGACAAGCGCGCGAAGGAATACGACGAGTACGTCTCCGACGCCATAAGGTCTCAAAGGCTGCACTCAGTCATGGACCTCGACAAGGACTTCATCGAAGCAGCGAAGCCCGACAGCCTCTGGCAGATGACCATGCTGGCCGGAGCCATCTCCGTGGTCCCCATGGTCGGGGAGCTCGTCTCTTACCAGGTGCCCACGTACTACGGGATGCTCTGCGCAAGCTTCACGAGGAAGCGGTGACCCACCCGCTCACGGGCTGACCAACTCATAGACCTGGTCCAGGCCGGTGATCCTTGCGCACTCTCTTTCCGCCTGCCTGCCCTCCCTGTCTATCAGGACCCCCCTTATGCCTGCGTTCCTCGCCCCGACGACGTCTGACTCGTAGACATCTCCGACATGCACCGTGCGGTCCGCGTCCGCCCCAGACAACCTTAGCGCGATCCTGAATATCTCTGGATGAGGCTTCGAGAAGCCCACCGCCCCTGAGATTACGACGGTCCCGATGTACCTCCTCAGCCCGAGCTCGTCGACGACCCTGTCGGTCTCTGGCGGGGCGTTCGAGACAAGAGCCATGGCATAGCCGTCGTCTGACAGCCGCCGCAGGACAGGCTCGGCGTCAGGGTACAGTTCGCGCGGGACGGCCTTCTCAAGCTCCGGCCACCTCTCCCTCGACCTCTTGGACACGGCGTCCGCAGTGGCCTGGTCGGCATCTGGAAAGAGCGCTAGGAACGCCTGCGCGTCCTTCCTTCTGTATGCCTCCTCAGTCTCCTCGGGAGTTATCGCCTTGTTGCCATACACCGCGAGCCAGCCTGCTTCGACATTGAGGTACGCCGCGTGGACCGCCTCGAGGCTGACGTCGATCCTCTCCTCGGCCAGGACCCTGTGGAATACCCTGTCCCTCCGCATTACCATGAGGGTCCCTCCGAGGTCGAAGAAGACCCCTGCCTTCGCCAACCCCGGCATCCTAATGCGCATACTAGATTGGCTTTGGGGTTACTAGAGGAGGGCGAGCCCGCACGTGACGACAGAGAGCACGGCCAGTGTTATGGCCACGTACTTCCAGTCGCGCTCCACCGCATAGTAGACGACAGCCGCGGCTATGCGCGCATATGGTGTGAGCAGCAGCACTACGATTCCAAGCGCGGTCAAGTCTATCGCCGTGACACGCGAAGAGACCGAGGCGAAGGTCGAAGACGCGAACCCGAAGAAGTCGCCGCTCCTGACCTGCCAGGGCGAGCCCGGGACAGCGGACAGGGTCGAGTCGCCTGTCTGCAGGTAGTTGACCGCCATGCCAGCCGACTCCAGCGCCAAGCTGACCATCACACCGATGCGCAGGATCCACCCCACTCCCACCTGCAGCGCCATGGACCTGCTCACAGCAGGGCGACCCCCTGGTAGAGCATCTCGGCGATCAGGACCACAAGAACCACCATGAACAGGGCCCTGATGTTCCTGTTGGTCAGCTTGGGGAGCACCCTCGCTCCCGCGAGCGAGCCGACGGTCGTGCCTATCGCCAGAGTCGCAGCCAGGTTGAGATATACGTAGCCTGACGTAAGGTAGACCGACGCCCCTGCCAAGGCCGTCATCCCGATGATGAAGTTGCTGGTGGCCGTCGCAACCTTCGACGGCATACCCATGACCAGCTCCTGGACCGTGGTCTTGAACGCCCCTGCCCCGATCCCGAGCATCCCTGCGGCGACGCCGGCCACGAACATCCCGGGCCCTGCCAGCAGCGGCCGTGTCAGCTTGTAGCGCACCTCCTTCTTCAAGGGCTTGTCGTAGTACGCGCCTTCAAGCTTCAGCGCCGCGGCAAGGCTGTCCTGTTTGACCACCGGCTGCTGCTCCGCTCTCATCCTGCCTCCGATGCCGTAGAACGACGTGCAAAGGAAAGCCGCGAAGAAGAAGTATAGGTAGACCGGCGCGATCAGCCTGGTTATCACTGCCCCAATCAGTGCGCCTCCAGCCGTGAACATCTCGAGATAGAACGCGGCCCTTATGTTCGACAGCCCGTCTTTGACGTACGACGAAGCCGAGCCGCTGGACGTCGCGACGATTGCGACCATCCCGCTGCCTATGGCGAACTTGATCGGGACCCCGAAGAAGACCAAGACGGGCGTGAGGATCAGCGCGCCGCCTATCCCCACCATCGAACCGATGAGGCCTGCCGCTATGGCGAAGGCTATCGCCTCGGCAATCCCTATCAATCTACTCCCGCCGGCGAAGATACGGACAGGCTATTTCAGCGCAGCATCTGTCAGGACGCCTCGATGGCCGCCACGATCCTTCTCTGCGACGCATCGATTCCTTCCACGCCTGTGTTTAGTATCACGCAAGGGACCTTCCAGTTCTCGAACATGGCCTTGAAGAAGCGCGCCTGCACCCTGTTGTCGAGCTCGAGAAGGTACGGGTTGTACCAAGGCTCGTTCGATATCGTCCCCCACTTCTCCTTCGGCCCCGCGCCGGGCAGGATCATGTACTCGCCCTTCTCAAGCACCTCTATCGCGCGGTCGGGGTCCAGCCTGACTTCGGCCGGGCTATGGTCGTCCCTCCGGAGCAACACGACGAGGTTTATCGGGACCTCGTCGACGACCTTCCCAGGACCCAGGATACCTTCTCGGTCCACCAGCACCCTCGAGTTCCCGAAGGCGTAGTAGCACCAGTGCCTCCCGTCGTTGAACACGCACTTCCTGTTGGTGGCAGAGCAGAGCTCCTCCCCAAGGGGATACTCACAGTCCTCCTTCCTCACCGTGACGTTCTCGCTCATCGACCTGTCGAACACGCTCCTCAGCCAACCCTGCTCCTTCTCTGACTCCGACCTCATGTACAGCGCCTTCTCGGGCTGCCTCGCCACCAGAGGGGAGCCCGGGTTCTTGGGGATCGGGTCGGGAAACGTGACGTACGCCCAGTCGTCGCCGCAGATCTTTCCGGCTTCGCTCTGGAATATCCTGAACGCATGGGTCGTCTTCCCCGTCCCGGTGGGGGCTATGATTACCACGCCCTTCCCCTTGTACAGGGCCGTCGCGCCGTGGATGGACAGCGTGTTGTGCTTCTGCTCGAGGATGGCGGCGGCAATCCCGAGAGCCCACGACTTGCACTGCCCGTAGTACTCGGTGTTCACGAAGAGGGCCGTGTGCATGGCAGGACAATAGTAGGCCGCGGGCTCGAGCCCCGCCACCCCGCTTATCGAGTAGATCCTCGCGTCGACGGCGGCAGAGTCTTTGGCGGGCCACCAGTTCTTCCGCCAGAAGTCTGCTTGGTGACCGCTGTTCGTCACGAGCTCCACCGTGATCCCTGTCAGATTGGCTCTCAAGGACGTCGAAGACCCGGCTCCGAGAGCCCCAAGGGCTTTGTCCAACAGCGGCCTGAACTCTTCAGGCGTCGCGTCCTTCTTAGCCTTGACCCGCGCCCTGGACGACGTGGCGTAGTTGTTCAACTGGATTTCGGCCAACGAGTTGTTCGCCGGCCCCTTCTCCTACCGCTTAAAACAGTT
>JASHVX010000152.1 GCA_030044375.1 Nitrososphaerales archaeon
GGTGGTCAGCCGTGGTATCGCACAGGTCAGGCGAGACCGAAGACCCATTCATCGCTCATCTTGCGACGGCCGCCGGATCATCGTTCATCAAGACGGGGGCGCCAGCGAGAGGGGAACGTGTGGCCAAGTACAACGAGCTCATCAGGATACAGGAAGGGCTTGGGAAGAGAGCCCGTTTCGCGGGCAAGGACCTGAGATAGACAGGCGCAGGGGGTGGGACACTCGGGCGCCGGCCGCGTTTATGCGTGCCACTTCAGAGGCGCCATTCGAACCCACGAGTCCCGTTAGAGACACAGGCTTAGCAAGCTTGCGCTCTCGTGTCTGCGCCTTGCCAGGCTTCCCGTCCGAGACTCTAGGCTACCCCTGCGCAAGCGCGCTCCGACTCACGGCCGTTTAAAAGGCTGTGAACGGCGACGGCTCCCTCGGAGTTCACCACCACTCTCCGCCCCCATCTCACCTGACGGGGAATCCCCCACGTAGACGAGGCAGCGTGGCCACGTCACCATAGGGCTGCTCCCTCCCGGATCTCGCCCGGTTCGGCGATCAAGAGTCAGGACCTCCCCTTCGGGAGGACTGCTCCTCATGACCGCCCGCCCCGGCGTGAGTTCGTCTCCCCCGCCTGGCGCGGGTTGCGAGGAGGATGGCTTTACCCGAGGGTTGCTGGCCGCTGCATGAAGCCGGTTTCAGCCGAGCGAGGACGGCTAACCCTCGGACCCTACCCATCGCCGACAGTGCGGATGGAGCCCGGATAATTAACATGCTGGCCTATGGTGTTCTTCATGCGGCAGACGTTGCAGAGACCGGAGGAGGAGGGCTTCCCGCAGGAAGAGCAAGGTATGACCGCCTTCCCTTCATCCCTCGCGTAGCGAGATATCACGTCCAGGCTAGACCTCAGGAGCACGTTCTTCATGCCCGGATGCTCGGCCTCCATCCTGTTGAGGTAGTCCCTGACCTCGGTCCTGAGGCCCTCGTGCATATAGGGACAGCTGACGCTCTGGAAGGGCATGCCGGCGAGGTAAGCGAACAAGGCGATCTCTTCCTCGTAGATCTCCATGAACGGCTTCACCCTCCTTATTGCGAACCCGTCGCCGACGTAGGACGGGTCCAGCCAGCCTAGCCGCGACAGGTCGCCGTGGAGGAGGTTCATCATGAAAGTCTGCACGTAGTCGTCCAGGTTGTGGGCCGTTGCGACCACGGAGACCCCGGCCCTGGCTGCGACCTCGTCAATCGCACGCCTACGGAAGACGCCGCAGAAACTGCAGGAGGAAGTGTCCCTCTGGTCGTCTGCCTTCCAATTGAGCCCCTCATCTAGAGAGAATCCGAAGAGTTCCTTGTAGGACACGGTCTGGTGACTTACCCCCAACTCTGCCGCGACAGAGGCCGCATGCTCAATGGCTTCGTCCCTGTAGCCCTCCACGCCTTCATCGACAGATATTGCCACGAGACTAGTCCCGTTGTCCCTGCTTAGCCTGTGGAGGATCTTCAAGAGCGAGAGGCTGTCCTTTCCTCCTGAGACTGCGACCCCTACCCTTTCCCCATGCTTTAGCATCCCGAACTTCGAGATTGTCCTTCTGGTCTTCTCGAAGAGAGAAGCCTGAAAACAAGAGGAGCACAGCGACTCGCCTGAGTAGCGCCGCGCATAGCATACAACTCCCCCGCACCTGGAGCAGCCTCCCACAAGCCCCAACCAACCTGGGGTGACATTAAGGTTCTGAATGCTTAAAGCGACACGAGCTTCGAACCGATTGAACAGAGTGTCCGACGACTTCAAGCGCGTCGAGTTCCAGTATGGTCTCGTCCTTTACAGGACGAGGCGATTCCAGTCTCTAATGGACAGGCTGGGCAAGATCAAGATATCGAAGCCGCTCGGTTGGTTCCTCCTTTACGTGATGCCGGTCGCGGCTGGGCTTGGGATCTACCTCTTCCTCTCAGAATTCCTCGTAATCTTCACACCCCGCGCACCGGAGGTGGGAGGCGCGATTAGGGCCATCACGCCGCTGGCATATCTCGGCCTACCTGGAATTAACCCGTACCTGCCGATTGTCGATGGATGGTTGGCTCTCGTCTTTGCGATGATTGTCCATGAGGGAGCTCACGGCGTGGTCGCAAGAAGCTTGGGTCTTCCCGTAAAGGCGGCGGGGCTGCTCTTCCTGCTGGTAATCCCAATTGGAGCCTTCGTTGACGTAGACGAGGAGGCGCTGAAGGTTGCCAGGGCACGGGACTCAGGTCGGGTTCTCGCGTCAGGCGCAGGCATCAACTTCGTGCTCGGATTCGTGTTTCTTCTACTGCTCCTCGGCCTAGTCTCGACCATGACGCCCGCAGCGAATGGCATCGCCGTTTCATCCGTGGTCACCTCCTCTCCGGCCGCAGCGGCCGGGATTAGACCGGGCGACTTCATAACAGCAGTAGACGGCATTCCATACAACAATCCTACGTTGATCTCAAATTCCAGTTGGTATAGGCCTGGGCAGGCAGTCAATATCACACTCTGGACGCCGGATGGAACTGAGGATGTCCCGCTGAGGGTCGGAACCGTTCCCTCCAACTCCTTGGTGTGCGGAGAGTACACCGGGACCGCGAACTCATCTCAAGGCTTCATCGGAGTTTGTGTGGTAGGGTACTCTGGACTAAGGAGCATAGTATCGACTTACACGGGGTCCCTGCTGACTCGGCCTATCCTGTACCTGTGCATACCCACCTTCACCGACTGCCAGGGGCTAACACCCTTCTCCGCTGCGCTCGCTCCGTTCTACGCATCCTCATATGGCAAGGAGCTCGTGCCTCTTGCCACAGGTCTATACTGGTTCTTTTTCATCAATTTCAACCTAGCCATCTTCAACGCATTGCCCATCTATCCTCTAGATGGGGGTCAAGCCTTCTTGATTGGTCTCGTCGGCGCGACCAAAGGGAAGGTCAGTGAGAAGACGTTGGTGTCAGTCACGGTCGCAGTGACGGTCTTCGTTGTGATGCTGATACTGACCCTTCCACTTCTGTCGTATCTTGGGATCGTCTGAAGCTGAGGGCCCGTTAAATACCACTGACGAATCCATGAGGATGTCATCGGTCCCCTCTTCCCCTGATGCAGGGAGCATCGTGCAGCAGCTGGCTCAGCAGTTCACTACAGTGTTGACGACGGTCCTGACCACTATCGACTCGACCGTCTTGGACATCGCAAGGGTCGCCTACGTCACCATACTGATGTTGGGATTCCTTCTCTACTACACTCATGCGGAGCGCAGGTTGGGCAAGGACCTGATCAAGGGAGGTGTCCTGCTTGCTGTTCTGGCCGAGTTCGTCTTCCCCTATCTCATGAAGCTCTGATCGGGTAACGCAGCAGCGCGACGATCCCTCCGAATGAGGATATCTGCCTGCCGAACTCCAGTGAGGAGTCAGCCATGTAGACGGCACCCCGCCTGCCTTCGATGGAGTTCAGGACAGCGACCAGCTCCTCCTCGTCTAGACCAGCCGAGAAGACGTCGTCAGATATCGCGCAGGACTCCACGGCACCGGCCTCCGCGGCCTCCTTCACCCTGACGAGCGAGTACGCGACCTTCTTGTCGCCCGTCGAAACGCGTCTCACGAACTCCGCGACGAGCTTCTCCATCTCGACGAGCAATGATCCCTGGGCGATTTTCTGGAATGCCGGCTCCTTAACCATGGCGTGGAGCCCGTCGGCTCCCGTCAGGTCCAGACCCTCCATGGCCTGGACGGAAACTGACTTCAGGCGTTCCTTCGCCTGGTTGATGACGGCGTTCTTGAAGTTGCCCGGCCCGGCGACCACTATCTCGTCCCCTTCTCGGAACATTCCAGCCAAGACGTCCACCACCTTCGACACGTAGGGCTTCGAGCTCTGCTCCTCGGACTGCTTCCCTCCCAGGCCCGACTCGACCGTGGTCGCGACGGACAGGTGGGAGCCGCTGAGAGCTCCGACGCCCGCCTCCCTCCGGTCGACCGCGACGAGGATGAAGCGCTTCGAGGAGCCCCGCTCAGCGTTCACCAGACCGATCTCGACTGAGGTCCAGTGCGTCTTCCTGATTGACAGCGGGTGTCCCGGCGACAGGGTAATCGCGTGGAAGCCGGCCTTGCTGACGCTCTCGTCGCTGGCTTCGATGATCTTCCCCTTGACGCGCAGCCTTTCGACGCTGCTGTCGAGATTGATCTCTTCGACTACCAGGGCGATGTTCACCTTCACCCTCTCTCCCTTGTCAGGACGGGAGTACTCGTCTTCCTTCTTCACCACCCTCGAGCTTCTGGTTACAACGACGTCGCCCTTGGAAATGAGCCGTCTGAGCGTCCAGAGGTCCTCCGCGGACTCGATCAGGAGCGAGCAGCGGTCGTGTCTGGGGTTGAACTCTGTGACTATCAATGGCCCGAGCTACTCTAGCCCGAGGTCCCTGAATGTCCCGATGCGCACGTCGTCGGGGACGTTGTTGAGTTCGCCGGTCCTGTGTCCGATTATCCCCTTCACGCCGACCCTGACCGCGGTCTCGACGAGCCTTTGCGTGACTATGCCGTCGAATATCAGGAAGTGCGCGCCGTTCGAGCCCTCCATCTTCTGGACCAGCTCGCTTATCGGGAAGCGGCCCACTTCTTGCAGCCCCTGGTCAAGGAGTATAGCCTCTAGGGTACCGTTCAGGTTTGGATACAGCTCCCTCGTCTTCACGACCACCGGTTCGTCCTCTTCCTGAGGCCTCTCCTGGGGGCGGTCCGGTGCCTTCTCCCTGCGGGAGGACGCGGGGCTCGTCTCCAGCCTCTCAGCTTTCAACATGTTGATCACGTCGATGGGGGTCAGGTCTTCGACCTCCTTCCCGGCCGGCGCCCTGAACACCTTCTCTACCCTCACGACCTGGGCGAGCTCCTTCTCAATCAGGTCGCCGCCTCTGTCTCCGTCGAGGACTGCGATGAGCCTCTTCTTCTTGCCCAGCTCGATAATCGAGTCGGGGACGCTGGTCCCTTCGAGCGCGACCACGTTCTCTATGCCAGCCCTGAGGAAGAGGACCACGTCGGCCCTCCCTTCCACGAGGTAGACCAGCTCTGACGAGTAGACTCCCGGGCCGGCAGGGAGGTTCTCCAGGCCATAGTTGATCACGCGCGCCCTCTTGGTGGAGTCTGTCACGTCCTTGAGGACGTTCTCCCCCTCGCTCGATGTCTTCGAGCTCCAGTCTCTGACTATCAGCTTCGCCCTGTCGACAATCTGCTTCCTCTTGTTTGCTCTCACGTCGTCGATGCCCCCCAGATTGAACCTCGCGCTGCAGGGCCCTACCTTGTCGACGCTCTCCACGGCGGCCGCGATGAGGGCGGCGGTCCCTATGTCGGTCGACATGGGGACTATGACTTCCCCACGGGTCTTGTCGTTCTTCGACTCGAGGTTTATCTCGATCCGGCCGACTTTCCAGGTCTTCTGGAGTTCGTTGAGGTTCATCTCGGGCCCGAACAGGCCCTCGGTCTGACCGAAGATGGCGCCGATTACGTCAGCCCGCTCTACGACCCCATCTACTTCAAACTTCAGTCTTACTAGATATTTTACTATACCTGAATCTGGCAATTTCGTCCACTTCTGTTTCTCTCATTTCGTGTTCTAACTCGTGCTTTACCGTGTTAGCGTAAGTCAGTTATTGGGCAAAAACTGGAGCATATAAACTTCTTGGTACGCGTACCGTGAATTCAGAGCCTGCGAGACCCGCATAGACCCAGACGTGTGGAACGACCGCACGGTCAGGACTCGTCCTGGAACCGAGACAGGTTCTCGATGTGGAGGAATAGCCCGCGGGAGGCCTGCTTCAGGCGTCGCCGCTCGGCCAGGGAAGCTCTCATCCCCTCGTGAGCCAGGTCCTTGAGGAGCCTCGCTGCGAGTCCCGACCCCTCCCTGTCGAGGTCGGTCAGTATGATCACGCCTTGAGAACCTTCGAAGGCCCTTGTCCGTGTCCTCTTGAAGGAGGAAATCGTCGCCATCTCTCCCCTGAACCCCAGCGCTCTGAGGGCCCTCGCGTCTCGCTGGCCCTCTACGAGCACCGACCACCCCTCTTCTGCGAGGACGTTGAGGTCTCGGACGAAGCCGGACACGAACTCGCCGAAGACGCCTATGGCCCTCTGGTGCTTGTCTATCATGGGTCGTGTCTCACGCGTGTTGTTGCCCGTCTCTGACGAGCCAGGATCATGTCCCAGCCTTTAGCGGGGCGCATCACCAAGCCTCTTCAACGGGCAAACGGCCCTCGTCTGTCGCGCGACTGGGTAAACCATCTGCTCATCAAAGCGTCTCCGCCTTCGCAGGTGGCCGTATTGCGCGCTTTTGGACGAAGACCGTCCGGAAGGACTCGGCCTCCGGTCTATTTTAGGTGTTTGTAGAGCAGAGACAGGTCGAGCTCGAAACCTGACACTGGAG
>JASHVX010000153.1 GCA_030044375.1 Nitrososphaerales archaeon
TGACGATGCCGTCAGGAGGCACAGGCCGGTCACGATACTGGAGGTGGGGACGCTGGTCGGCTACAGCGCGATCCGGATGGCCAGGCTCATCGAAGGCGGACGAGTCACATGCATCGAGCGTGACCCCGAGATAGCGCAACTCGCACTCTCGAATCTCAAGGACGCAGGGCTCAGCGACAGGGTGGAAGTCCTAGTCGGGGACGCGAAGAAGGTGCTCCCGCGGTTGGAAGGGCGCTACGACATGGTCTTCCTCGACGCCGCCAAGCCCGAGTACCTCGACTATCTGAAGTCATGCGAACGCCTGCTCCATCCCGGCAGCGTCGTCGTCGCCGACAACGTGAAGTCTCATGCCAGGGAGCTCTCCGGCTATCTGAAGTACGTCAGGGGTTCAGGGAAGTACGAGAGCAGCTACCACGAGGCGCCGCCCAACTACCCTTCGCAGGACGGAGACGCGATAGAGGTCAGCGTCAGGCTCTGAACCCGGCGACGACCGCCCGCCATCCTCTGCTGCCGTCGTAGGGTCGGTAGAGCCTCACCCTGTCGACTAGCCCTCGGTACCTCGACCGGAGAGTCTGCCCTATGTCTTCCCAGTGGCCGTCGACCACGAACTGGTCGAGCACATCGTCGGGAACCTCGCCGGGCATCTTCTTCCACTCTCCCTTCACGGAGAGAAGATGGAGCCTGTCGCAGACATCACCCCACCCATGCAGTTCCATCAGCCTCCTGTAGGTCCTCGTGGACGCGTAGAAGGCTACCTGGCCCCTGTATTCCTCTCTGACCTTCCTTATCTCCGCGCTGTCCTTCCCGACAGCCGCGAAGACAGGCGCGGCTACGCTCAGGTCTCTTCTGCTTCTCCTGCCCCTCGTGACTCCTCTCTCGACCGACGGGACTACCACTTCGCGGAGATATCTGACCGTGTGCAGAGGATGCGCATGAATCCCGTCGCCCACCTCGCCAGCCAGGGCGCACATCATCTCGTTCACACCGGCCAGGAATATCGGGATCTCTGGCTTCTCCAACGGGCCGGGGCTGAAGAAGGGCGTCATCAGGTTCAGCCTGTAATACCTTCCTTGATGGTTCAGCGGCCTCCCGGTCTGCCAGCACGCCCAGACGTCCCTGATGGCCAGGACCATGTCCCGCATCCTCGCCACGGGAGGCAGCCACTCCATCCCGAACCTCCTCTCTATGTGACCCTTGACCTGACTACCGAGTCCCAAGATGAACCTTCCAGAGGACAGGTTCTGCAGGTCCCAGGCCGTGTAAGCCAACGCGGTGGGGCTTCTGGCGAAGGCAACCGCAATCGATGTGCCTACAGATATCCTCGTGGTCGCAGCTGCGGCAAGCGTCAGCAGAGGGAAGGGGTCGTGTTTTGTCTCGTTAGCCCAGAGGCATCCGAAGCCCATCTCTTCGGCCCGCTTCGAGAGCAGCCCGGCCTCCGCCGCCGAGTCGACGGAGACCTCGGCATCAATCTCCATACTGTGCTCCGCCGCAGCACGCCTCTTAAGCTCGGCAGCGGAAGGGTGCATGAGCACACCGGCCTTGGCTAACCTCGCGGTTCTATTCGGGATGGCCGCCGCCCTGTGCTGGGGCTCCTCTGACTACCTCTCCAGGAGGCAGTCCTCGAGGATCGGCAGCTACAGGACTGTTCTGTACTCCCACCTGGCAACGCTGGCGGTCGTCGTGGCACTGGTCCCACTTCTCAGGCCATCTCTCTCGGTGACGCCCGCGGCTGCGCTCGTGCTCTCCGTCGCGGCCGTAGTCAACCTCGCCGCCTTCGTCCTCCTCTACCGGGCGTTCCACGCCGGGGCGGTGTCGATCGTGGCCCCGATCGCCTACACTTTTCCCGCCGTAACTGTAGTGCTCTCAGTGCTGCTGCTTGAGACTCGGATCTCGGCGATCAGCGGACTGGCCATAGCGTGGATAATCGGCGGAGTGGTGCTGTTGTCGATGAGAGTCTCGGACCTCCGGAAGCCCACTTCGGGCAAGAGGTCGTCGGCCCTCATGGCCGGCGTCGGCTCGGCGGTCGGCTCGTCGGTCTTCTTCGGGGCCGCATATGTGGGAGTCGGATACGCCATACCTCTGGTCGGCTACGTGGTCCCGATCATCATTCTGAGGGGCATCGCGGCCCTGGTGGGGTTCATGATAGCGCCACTAATCGGGCAGGCCGTCGGGCCCTCGCGGGCTGCCCTGTCGGTCACAATCGCCACAATGGGCGTTCTCGAGGCGCTCGGCTTCCTCGCCTTCACGTACGGCGTGTCGGCGAGCGCGGGTTCGCTCCCGATAGTTGCCGCCGTGTCAGGGGTGGGTGGTGCGGTGGCCACGATCTATGGGCTCATGTTCCTCAGGGAGCGTCTGGAGCTGAACCAGATAGTCGGCATCGTGCTGGCGGTGTCAGGTGTCTTCGTGCTACTCTACTTGGGAGGCTAGCGCACGAACTACTTCGACGCCGTCCAGCAGGGGAGGGTCAGAGTGCAGGAGGCGGTCAATCTCCTCCAACAAGTCGGAGGGCCGTGCTACCCCCTGCTGTTCCTCAAGGTCGGCAGCAAGTCTTGGGCCCCCGTAGGGGAAGAGATGCTCTGCTCCCTCGTCCCGGGCAGGTCTGGCACCGCCGCCGCAGTGATCTGCGACGCGGAAGGTAACTCGAAGGCGATGACTGCGTGGGTGTCCACCGCAAAGGCAGGCGAATACGTCAAGGCTCTGAACTCGAAGGGGCTCGCCACCTATGAGGGCGAGGTCAAGCTCCCGGTCTAGCTGCGGCGCAAGCCTCATCAATTCGGGCGCGACTTTATTAACGAGAAATGTTCCCGTAAAACATGCGCCAGCCTGCGCGGTCCGAGTCTCCGAGCATTCCGAAGTTCGAAGAGCCAGGTCGTGTCTTGTTGGCCCAAATAGAATTGGGGGTGAAGTGAATGGCAAGATGTTCGGTCTGTAAAGCGCACGCTGTCACGGCATGCGCCGACTGTGGGCAGCAGGTGTGCATGTCACACTCGACTACGATCTTCGATGAAGCCACACGCGGTATGAAGGCCTTCTGCGGTAACTGCACAGCAAAGCGGATGCCCGTCTGGGTAGCCAGGCGCAGGTAGCACCGGAAGCACCAGTTCGGGCCTCGAACTGGTTAATACCGCGGCCATCTACGACGGGTGCATGGGCGCCACAGACACGACTGTAAGGCTCTCACCTGATCTGTACGCGAGACTGTCCGACCTCCTTCAGAGGAGCGGAGCCGAATCGGTGGACGAGCTCGTCTCTAGGATAGCCAGGGACTGGGCTTCGAAACAAGCGTCCCAGGGGCCAGCCGCAAGGCCACCGCTGGCGGCAGACGACGAGAAGGTGGTGGAAGAGAGGCTGAAGTCCTTGGGCTATCTGTAGGCCGCCTGGGGCCCTCTCAAACTCAAATAGAGTTGACAGCAGCCAGCAACAGGAGGATCGTTCTGTGGCTGACGCCCCCAACGTCGTGATAGTAGTCCT
>JASHVX010000017.1 GCA_030044375.1 Nitrososphaerales archaeon
TCGTCGTCTCTTGGACCACGCCGAAGTACGACACAATGTCTTCGACGACCTTGTTCTCTCGGCGATTCAGGAGAGAGGACAGTCTGAGGTTCACCGACCGCGCCGTGCCTCGCGGCCGGCTGGCACGATTTAACGCTGCCTGCCAGGGCGCCCGCTCGGCTAGTCGAAGCTCCGCATCTGGCGAAGGAGCGCCGCGCCTTTTCCCCTCGGGCGTGAGAAGAACCTCGCGTACTTGCCTGACCGGGAGGCGGAGATCGCGGCCATCGCCTTGACGACGCCTTCTCCAGGAAGGGTGGCTAGCAGGCCGACCAGAAGGTCGTCGTCCCTGATCGAGCCGAGATCCCGTCGGGCCTGGTCGAGCACCTTCCTGACCGGCTCGAGCCCGCCTTCGTCGGCGAACTCGAGGAGATATGCCATGCGCCTGCACTCCTTCCTGAGCGCATGAAGCTCAGCGACCTTCTGTTCGCCGCTGGCTGCAGCCGCATAGAGCTCCTCAGCTCTCTTCGCCCTCGCCGCGAGGAGCTTGTCCAGCCTCTTGTTGAGGCGTCTCCGTCCCGTCCTCGGATCTGGGATCGCCAGGCGACCCATCTCCAGCCCCGAGCTCCGGGCCCTAACCAGAGCCTTCCTCCTCCGCTTCCGCAGCTCCTCCATGACCCTCCCGATGTCCCCGAACGGGACCCCGGCGGAGATTGCCGCCGCCATCGCGTCGATGTCCCTGACTCCCGCGCACGCAGAGCAGAAGCGCTTCAGGGCCTTCAGCGACCTTGTCGTACGAGGGTCTCCCCGGACCTTTTTCGGCGCCAGCGAAGCTGCCGCGGACAGCCTGCGGGCCGCGGTCCTCGCATCGTGGACCGCTTCGGGGGTCGGGCTGCGCAGGCACAGTTGCACGGCCTCATCGGTCCTCTTCTCGAGCCGGGCGAACTCCCGTCTGAAGGCCGCCGGCGACACGGCTCCGGGCTTCAAGTGGTCTGTGCCGCGAGGAATCCTAATATGCGCCGCTCTAGCTCCAGCTCAACGGAGAGGGGCTCTCTCTCGCCGTCTATCGGGATCATCTGGTAGCGCTTCTCCATCCGTCTGAACTCCGTCGCTATCAGCTTCTGGTATCTTATGAACGAGTAGTACATGTCCTCCGCTATCCCCATGTCCATCCCCGCCTCGTAGAAGTCCAGCGTGCTCTGCCTCTGGAACACGCGGTGGACGAGCTCTGTCGGGGACACCTCCAACGAGAAGATCAGGTCGGGCACCACCGCGAACCCGAACAGTTCGTGACACCACTTCCTGTCCATCCCCCTGACCACGTCTCTGGCCATGAGGGTGTAGATGTACCGGTCGGCGAGGACGACATATCCGGCGTGGAGCGCCGGCATTATCTTGTTCTCCAGCTGGTCGGCGAAATCGGCGGCATAGAAGAGGCTCAGCGTCCTCTTCCCTGTCCCAAGGCTCCTCTTCGCATCTATGATTCCCTGGCTTATGAGCTCTGACCTCTTCAGCCCGGTGTTCACGACCGCGTGCCCTTCTGCCTCCAGCTTCTCCGTCAGCTTGGATATCTGCGTCGACCTGCCTGAAGCGTCTGGGCCCTCGATGACTATGAGCCGACCTGTCACGCTGGGTTCGCCGAGGTACGGGAGGCCATGGCCATAGAACCTGATGGGCCTGCCGGTCGCGCTAGGATGCCCTGCTTTCAATCCCCGGGCTCCCCCTGACCCTCGCAGCCACAGCATCGGGCATGAGCGCGCTCACCTTCTCTCTTACTATCTGCTGCTGGCTCTCGATCGGAAGGCTCCCGTCTATGACCACGAGGCCGTCGGACTTCACCATGGAGTCGTACCTCCTGATGATCCGGCTCTGGAAGATCCTGTAGCTCTCGTAGATGTCGTTGCTGAGGTTGAGGTCCATGCCGGCCTCGTAGTACTTCAGCTTGGGCCTGCCAGAGAGGATTCTGTCCACCGCGACGTCCACGGGCACTTGGAAGTAGAAGACGATGTCTGGCTTGCGGGCGAAGCTGTACAGGCTCCTTATCCATCTCTGGTGGCATCCGCGCACGCTGTCCCTTGCGTAGGCCGTGTAGACGTACCTGTCGGCGAGTACCCAGTAGCCCGCGTGCAGCAGTGGTAGGATGTTGCGTTCGTATCTGTCGGCGAAGTCGGTGGCGTGTAGGAGAGAAAACGTCGTCGGGGTCAGCCTGCCTTTCTTCTTCCCCTTCGAGGTGATCTCCTTCACTATCTCGGAGGAGTTCCACTCTGTCTTGAACACGCGCACGTCGCCATGTCTGAGCCACTGCTCGAGCAGGTGCACCTGGGTCGACTTCCCGGACCCGTCAATCCCCTCGACAGCCACCAGCTTGCCGATCTCACCGTCGCCCCGCGCCCTGGTCATCCTTGGCCCACCTCCGATGCGACCGGCCCGCTCTCGCTCCTGGGAACGAAGGCGAGATTCAGCCTCGCCTGGTCGACCTCCCCGATGGCCTCGGCCTGATGAGTCAGCAGGGAGACGGGAAGGGGCGCCTTCCCTTCGGCCACCCTCATCGAGAGGTCTCCTCCCCGCCTGGAGATCTTCAGGTCGGCTTCCACCTTCTTGAGCGTCTCGACGAACGAGTAGATCAGTGCAAGGCGCTTCACGGAGGCCCTGTCCTTGCCGTCGAGGAGCTCCTCGTACTGTTTCATCATCAGCTCGGCGACGCGGTCGTTCCTGACCGCGACGGCAGTCGCGGCTATCATCAGCTGGTCGTGCTTGCTGGCGGGACTCTCCTCCTCCAATATGGAGTAGAACAGGCCCTGCAGGTTGACCGAGGGCGGGGCGCCCGGGATCAGCCGCAGCGCCTCCCTCAACAGCTCAGCCTCCCGCCTGTCCACGAGGCGTGCCCTCTCGAAGAGGAGTGGGTATCCGTTGGAGGCGGGTTCCGTCCTCCCTCCCAGCCCTCTGACGAAGCGTTCCACGTCTCTGAGGGAGACCGATCCCTTGTGGAACGACTTCGGGTTCTGGAGGTACATCGACAGCACGCCTTCGCGCAGCCCTCGGGCGCTCACGGTCAGACTCCTCATCCCGAGCGCCTTCATCAGCATCTTGACGACGACCGTCCCTGCGACTATCGTGTCGGCCCTGTTCCCTATCTCTCTCTCGTCTCCCAGCTCCTTCCTGGACATCCTCACGAGCTCTTTGCTCATGAGATTGACGTCAGGGTAGGGGACCGAGTGGGACTGCATCTTTGTGAAGGGGTATGGGCTGAACTCTTGGTCCCTCCTCGCCATGGCCCTGACCGTGCCTCCCACGCCGACGAGGCGTGTCCGCGCCGAAAGCCGCAGCTCCGCCTGAGTGGGCAGCAGCTCGACTATCCTCTTCTTCATCAGCCTCGCCTGGCGCTTTGAGAACGTCCCCTTTCCGTCCCCGTATTCGAACGAGAGACGCAGGACGCCGAGAGGAAGCGACACGACCTTCTGTATCTTGAAGCCGGACGACCTGACTATCTCGAGGCTGCCGCCTCCGAGATCGAAGAAGACGACATCGCTGAGGTTGGTCGACGTCATGGCCCCGGCGAACGAGTAGAGCCCTTCCTCCCTGGCTGATATGACCCTGAAAGAGAGCCTCGTCTCGTTCATCACCGACCTCACGAACTGAGGCCCGTTCGAGGCCTCCCTGACGGCGCTCGTCGCTATGGGTATCACCCTGTCGATCGACTCCATCGAGGCGATCTCGCTGAGCATGCGGAGATATCCGATGGTCCGCTGCATCTGGGCGACGCCCAGGAAACCCGTCTCGTCCAGCCCTTCCCCAAGCCTGGCCCTGAACGCGTCCTGTCTGTAGGCTCGGAAGGCACCTTCGCGGTCGACGTTGTAGCATACCATCTTGACCGAGTTGAAACCCAGATCTACGACCGCGGCCTTCAACTTCGGTGCCCTTCCCCTCTACCTATAATATCGGTTCCCACTTGAAATCATTGAATCCTTCTCAGGATCCTCGGGCTCAGGAGCCACCTGAGTTCCGCCTTTGCCTCCGGAGAGAAGCTCGTGACGTGCAGCCGTGCTACGCCTCCCTTCTTCAGCACCAGGGTGCCAGGCTTGGCGCCTGTAAGCTCGCCGACGAATGAACTGAGGTATGGCTCATGCCCCACCAGCAGCACCCTGGTCCCATGTCCCATCCTGGCAAGCCTCGAAAGGAGGGCTGTCCTGTCGCCCTCGGGCCTCAGCTCATTCCAGATCCGAAGCTTCACCTTCTTTTGGCGCTCCAAGACTAGCTCGGCCGTCTCCTTCGCGCGGGGGAGGGGACTCGATGCCGCGTCGTCGAACCGCAGGTCGAGCTTCGAGAAGAGTGCTCCGACGTTGGCGGCCTCGCGCCTTCCTTCCATCGTCAGAGGCCTCTCTCTGTCTTTCTCAGAGCCGGGGATGGAGCGACCAGCCTCGCCGTGCCTTACGAGATAGAGATCCGTGGGGAGCCGACCACATGGGGCTGGGCTCGCGTGCGGATTTAACCATGAGGACCGAGATTCACGTGCCGACGGGCGCGAGACCGACACCGCTGGTTGGCTTGCAACCATTGCCGGAACTTAGGGCAAAAGCTTAGATAATTTCCTCGTCAGCTCGGGTTTCCTCGGTGTTTCTTTTGCGCACGGACCTCTTCTGGCGCACTACTCGTCCACTGTTGGGGGACGCCCTAGGTCGCTGGAAGTCGCGCAGATGAGCTCAGTCGATCTGGTCAACAACCTCTGGGTCCTGCTCTGTGGGCTGCTCGTCTTCTCCATGACCGTGTCGGTCGGCCTGCTCGAGATAGGCGAGCTCGGAGAGGCCCACTCGAGGAGCCTTCTGAAGGCCCTCCTCATATCAGGAAGCGCCGTCGTGTTCATGGCGCTGTTGGGGTTCGACACCGCCTTCGCCCCGACCCTCGGAGGCGTGATAGGGAACCCTCTCTACGCGAGCGGAGCGCTGTTGGGCGGCTTCTCTTCGAAC
>JASHVX010000154.1 GCA_030044375.1 Nitrososphaerales archaeon
GTCCCGCGCCCGCTCCGCAAATACCGTGTACAGCGGCCTCCCTCCTTCTAGACGCAGACCGTAGCCTTCCTCAGATCCCTTGTGGCTCATGTACACCAGGAAAATCGCGCCTCCCCCTCTTGAGTGCATCACATCGACCAGCTCGCCCAACCCCTCCTTCCGGCCCGCAAACGGATTCGCGATTATCGCATCGAACCCGTAGTCGAGGAGCGCCTCAGTGGCGTTCAGATTCGTCGCGCCGATGTCGTTGATTTTCAGGTCAGCGATGAGCGGGAGACTCTCAGCCTTGCAGCGGTCGATCACCCCGCGGAGGCCTCTCAGGCCGAAGGGGAGGAGAAGATGCTGGTTGACCTTCACGGCAACTATCTCTCCGAGCGAAGCCTTCAGGACCGAGTCAGCCTTGGCGAGCCTGGTGTCATAGTCCCCCCAGAGGTCCAAGGCTAGGACGACCCTGCTGCCGTTCCTCGACGCCGAGTCGGCCATCCGTTCCCTGAAGTCCTTCATGCAGGCTCCCTCGGGGCTTCGTGCAAGCCTCCCTTAAGGTGCGAGGCTCCGACCATCTCACTAAGGGCGGAGAACCCCTTCCTCTCCATGTACGCCAGGATGCCCAGGTTGATGTCATTGAAGATCTCGAGCCTCCTTACAGTGGCCGTGCCTATCTGCACGGCGTCGGCGCCTGCAAGGAAGAACTGTACGGCATGCTCCCAGGTGGAGACGCCGCCGCATCCCATTATCGGGACGTCGAATCTCTCTCTCAGTTCGTACACGCACCTCAGTGCGATTGGCCTGATTGCACCTCCCGAGAGCCCCCCGAAGCCGTTGGAGAGGGCGGGTCTCCCTGACTCGACGTCTATCGGCATAGCCTTGACCGTGTTTATGGCTGTCAGCCCATCGGCCCCGGAGTCGACGGCGGCCTGAGCGACCTCCACCAGCCTCTCGGTATTGGGCGAAAGCTTGGCGAATACGGGCTTGTCGGTCTCCGACTTCACGGCGCTGACCACCCGGGCCACCAACTCTGGGTCGTGTCCTACCTCAGTCCCTACCCCGGCGACATGGGGGCAGCTCAGGTTCAGTTCGAAAGCCACGAAGTCGTTAGCGTCGAGGGCTTCGGCCACATTAGCGAACTCCTCCTCGTCAGCACCGAAGATCGACACGAAGAGCGGGAGCCTCTTTCCCTTAAGCTGCCCGAGCTCCAGCGCGAACCTCTCTGCTCCAGGATTCGGAAGTCCGGCAGCGTTGACCATCCCTCCCTCTACCTCGACCACGGTGGGCTCTGCGTACCCTTCCCTGGCCTCGGGCCCTATCGACTTCGTCACGGCCCCCCCGGCCCCATACCTGAGAGCCTGGAGCACCTTGACAAGAGAGCTTCCGTGGACCCCCGATGCGAGTAGCAGAGGGTTTGCAAGGTGCAAACCTCCCATTTGCACCCTTATCGTGTCGACGCTCATCCACCTCGCCTCTCGACCTGCCTGATGACGGCGTCGTAGTCTCGCTTCGTCATCATCTTTCCTCTGTACAGCGTCTCGGCCAGGTCCGCGATCCGAGCGTATGCCCTAAGCCCCACGCCGACTGCCGCCAGGTTCTCGCTGCCGCCTTCTAGCCTGTCGACCAAGACGATGGCTTCTCTCACGACGCAGCCGGCCTTTCTCAGGGCCTCCACGGCCGAGATCAAGCTGCCGCCAGTTGTGACGAGGTCGTCGACAACCACTGTCTTCTGCCCGGGCCTGGTCGCGCCCTCCACTTGTCTGCCCAGGCCGTGTCCCTTCTCTTCTTTCCGAACGTACAGCATCGGCTTCTTCAAAAGGAGCGCCAGGGGCGACGATATGGTGACCCCCGCTGTCGCGACTCCGGCGATCGCGTCAATGTTTCTGTCGCCTATCTCGGAGGTCATGGCCTCGTATGCCTTGATGACACGCGAGTAGACGTCGGGGTAGCTCGGCACGACCCTCAGGTCGAGATAGTAGGAGCTTTGCTTGCCGCTGGCCAGCGTGAATCTCCCTGACCTGAGGGCGCCAATCTTGAAGAGTGACTTCGCCAACTGCGTCCTTTCGGCGAGGGCATCCGACTTCAATTCCCACTTACCTGCCCTGCGAGTTCCCAGTCCGCTGCCGATTCGAATGTGAACCCACGCTCGAATGCCCTGTCTGAAGATATAAACCTTCGACTGACCTTCAGCCCGGTCTCGCCTCTGTCAGTCCGTGCCCGCCCCCCTCGCCCTCAGAATCCTGCGGACTTCGGCGTCGTCAACCTGTGAGAAGTCCTCGTAGAACTCTCCTATCGCCAGGAAGTGACCGGGAGTCTGAAGGCAGACCACCGTGTTGCCTTCGTCTCGCAGGGACTCGACGACGTCGCCGGGCGCGACCGGCACCGCGACTACGACGGCCTTCGGCTTCCGCCTCTTCACTGACATGATGGCGGCCTCGACCGAGCTGCCCGTGGCAATGCCGTCGTCCACTATGATCACAGTCCTCCCGTCGAGTTCCGGGTACTGAGCGCTCCCCCTGAACGCCTTGACCCTTTGGTCGACCTCATCCCTCTTCCTCCGGACGACGTCCTCGAGGTAGCGGCGGCTCGCCCCCAGCGACTCTGCGGCTTGTCTGTCAAGGATTACTTCGCCGTCCTGAGTCACTGCGCCAAGGGCGTATTCTGGCTCGCCGGGGGCTTCGATCTTCCTCGTCACGATGACGTCGAGGGGCGCGCCGAGTACCCTTGCCACCTCGTCTGCCACCACCACTCCACCTCTCGGGATGCCTAGAACGATCACGTCTTTGCCCCTGTACACGGCGAGCGCAACAGCAAGCCTCTTCCCGGCCTCAGCTCTGTCGCGAAACACGACGCGCTTCAACGGACGCGGGGCATCCGCAACGGGGATATTTGATTGGCACACTCTGCGCGGCGCCTATCATCGCTTTGGACGTGGTGGCGCCGTTCGTTTCTCATGATATGCATGTCAACAGAAAAACCTCTGTTTGTCAGCAAGTCGAGCCCCGCAGGGATAACAACGACACCCGCGTCTGCATGATCAGCTCTCTCGCTGTTGGCTTGATGGCGAGCTTGGGAAGCAGGCCGAGTCGATACCGGCTACGCGCGTGGCCGGGAATATTCCGGGTTGCTCCCTCGCACGCAATCTTGTCCTCGTGTCCTGGAGAGCCAAGCGCGGCCCGAGAACCGGGCCCAAGGAGGGCAGAGAACCGAGGACGGGCGAGGCCCTTCCGCCGGATTGAGGCAGGTGTGGAGCGACAAGCTTAGCACCGAATTCGGGCGGCGGAGAGACCAAGTCCGGCTTCGTGTCGAAGCCTGAGCGGGGCGCGGGAGGAGGACCTCGTCGGGTTCGAAGGGACAGACGGAAACAGCGAGGGGCGGCTCAGTTGTGCCGCGGCCCAACGGAAGAGAGGTTATATGCGGTGCGCACGCTGGCGCGGACGTCTTGAGCGAGGTCTCCGCGCAGAAGGGCGACACGGTATCGGTCCACTATCTCGGTAAATTTCCAGGCGGCAAGGTCTTCGACACCAGCATGAAGAGCGAGGCCGAAAAGGCCGGCCTCTTCAGTCCTGCCCGTGACTACAAGCCCCTCCAGGTCGTGCTCGGCGCGCATCAGGTCATCAGCGGGTTCGAGGATGCTC
>JASHVX010000155.1 GCA_030044375.1 Nitrososphaerales archaeon
GCAGGCGCCGACTGCTACGACCCGCTTAGGCTCCGGTATCTGCTCGTAGATCCTCTTCAGCCTCTCTCTCATCATGGGGTTCACCGTTCCTGTCACCAACAGGACGTCCGCCTGCCTCGGGCTAGGGACCAGCTGGGCACCCAGGCGCTCCACATCGTACCTCGGAGTCTGCGATGCGACGATCTCTATGTCGCAGCCGTTGCAGGAGGCTGCGTTCACCTCATATATCCAGACTGACTTCTTCCTTGCCCAGCTCAGGAGGCTCATCTAGATCTCGCCGCCTCCCACTCTCATGAACCAGAGAGTGACCAGGAATATCGCCCCTGTGCCTCCCGTGAGGTACAACAATGGATAGTAGTTCGAAGGGGAGAGGTAGGACCCCGCCAGCAGCAACGCGAAGCTCTCGACCACCATGAATAGCACCGCGAAGACGAAAAGGCCGGACTGGTAGAGCCCTCTCGACGGTACCTGCTCTTCGCCTCCAGTGAAAGGCTCGTACTTCGGGCCGCTGCCTGACGACCTCTTGCCGAGCAGCCCAACTGCGAGGTAGACCACCACGTCCGCGACCACCACCAGGACGGGTACCAGAATCACAGCTTCGATGGAGGACATCAGCCTGGCCCCCCTCTGACTCCCGCCACCACCTCGCCCACCACCTCCTCTGCCGCAGACGCGACAGGCCCGCTGAGCCCTTCCCCGACGCCTAGGTCCCCCGGCTGGACGCCGAGCACGAAGACGTTCGATCTGTTGAGCACGACGGACGGGATCATCCTCAGCGGCAGGTTGTGCGTGGCGAAGAAACCGAAGCGAGAGTCCGCGAGGCTTGCCATGATGACGGAGCCTGGCTGCACCTCTGCATCGACGGCGTCGAGGACGACCAGCCTCCCGGTACTGAGGTCGAGCTTCGAGATTTCAAGCTCGGGGTGGACAGACGGAGTCGCAATCCGAAGTCCCGGTGCCGGCGCAGGGCCGAGCCGCCCCCGCAGCTCTTGGGCCATGAAGAGGCCGACCGAGTCGTCCCTCTTGACCGGGTTCCCCACCCCCACGAAAGAGAGGGGGTTCTCTGGCCCGAAGGTCAGTACCTTGGCGAGCGAGTCCGTCCAGTGCGCCTCTCTCATACATTCTCGCGAACCGACGATTTTCTGTTATAAACCCCGTATCCCGTTCTCTGTTCTGAATCTGTGTCGGCCGGCGCAGACAGCTGTCGAGGCGACCAAGGTTGAAATATGCTGGAGCGCTCTGCCCCTCAAAGATTTGCATGAGCTGAGCCTTGCTCAGAGCATCCTAGACCAGGTCGCAAAGATGGCCGGCGGCCGCGGAATAAGAGTACTGGAAATTGGCGTGGGCGAGCTGATGCAGGTTGACAGGAAGGCCTTCGAACAGGCTGTGAAGGTCTTGATGAGCGGGCCTGGCTTCGAGGGCGCCGCGCTCCGTGTCCGGGTCGAGAAGGCGTCCTTCTCCTGCAGGCGATGCGGTTCCAAGTGGAAGATGGCAGATGTCAGGAAACAGCTCAGCGGCCTCCCAGACTCCTTGAAGGTGAGGGAGCCTGAGGACAGAGCGTCTCCGCTTCACTTCCTCCCCTATCTCTACACAGCCTTCGTCAGGTGCCCCAAGTGCGGGAGCTCTGACATCTATGCAGGCTCCGGGAAGGAATTGGTCCTCAGGGGGCTCATCCTCAAGTGAGCGACGCCGCGGCAAAGGAAGGGCTCCTACTCGCAGTCAAGAAAAGGCTGGACGATGTCGGGAAAGTGGTGATGGTAGGCGGAGGGAAGGGCGGGGTAGGCAAGAGCCTAGTGGCCTGCGGCTTGGCCATCTCCTTAGCGAAGTCGGGGGCAAAGGTAGGAGTCCTCGACTTGGACATACATGGGGCAAGCGTACCCGAATACCTGGGCGTGGGCCCTCCGCTTGAGAGTGACGCCCGCGGCCTGAAGCCTAAGAGGGCAAAAGGATTGAAGGTCATGTCGGTGGGGCTCTTCACCGGGAGCCGTCCGGTTCCCATGAGAGGCGACGACAAAGAGGCACTCGTGGCCCAGCTTTTCTCGCTGACCGTGTGGGGGCGCCTGGACTACCTTGTCGTCGACCTTCCACCTGGGCTGGCCGACGAGTTTCTGACTGCGCTCAAGCTCTTCGGGAGGAAGGCCTCGCTGGTGCTCGTGACGACTCCCTCCCCCATCGCGCTGAAGGTGGTCGGACGTCTCCGGACGCTCGCCCGAGGGGAGGGGATCAGCCTGAGGGGCGTAGTGCTGAACATGTCGTCCATGCGCGCACTTGGAGGCGTCATCCACCCGCTAGGAAGGGCGGACAGGGGGGCACTCGAAAGCTTGCTAGAGGCGAAGGTACTCGCAGAGGTCCCCTTCGAACCCAGGGTCGGCGTCACGGAGCTTCGGGCCCTCCTCCGCAGAAGGGGCGAGTTCTCGGACGGGTTCACGAGCCTAGCGCGGACCGTCTCCGGGACAGAAGGAAACGAACGACCCTGAGGGTGGCCGGCGTCTGGATTCCTCTGCGCGAGCTCTTCCTAGAGGCTCCACGGCTTGCCGCCGTGGACCACCTTGTCGGGCAGCTTCGCTTTCCACTTCTCTAGGAATGCCGCGTCTTCCTTCTTGCTCCTGAGATTGTCCGGCAGCATGATGGGAATCTCCTCGACTATCGGGTAGTATCTGTTGCACTCGGAGCAGAGCAGGACTCCTTCGGCGATGATGTCTCCGGTCGTGCTGAACTCCAGAAGCTCCAGCGGATAGTGCTTGTCTATGGGGCAGGCCAGTATGTCGAGCAGTTTCCTCTGCACAGCCGTCCACACGACGCGCTGACCGTATAAAGCATCCCCCAAAACGTTAATCTACCGCGCAGCCTCGCACAGGCTCAGCCGGCCATAGCGCGTGGGCTCTACCCAGACTCGTTCCGACCCTGGAAGTAAAACCACGTGTCGTCACCGTGTTACTGAGTTCCGAGAGGGCTCGGGAAGTGGTGATGCCGGCGACCAATCCACAACCTCACAGGGTGAACTTTGCAGACTCGCCGGCAGGAACGTTTAAGTCCGAGGCGAGAGCGCCGATTTTCAAGATTGAGTTTCCTCCCTAGTTCTGTCGCCCTACAGGGGCTGACGGCCACTGAAAGCGAGTTCATCTACATAGTGTTCTTCGCAGGCCTCTTCGTCTTCCAGTTCGCGTTCGGGACGAGGATACAGGTGTACTTCGCCCTGAACGACATCGGCCGCGGCCTAGGCAAGCTCAAGGTGATGAAGGAGAAATCAAGGAAGGAGGCCATCGACTACCTCGTGAACGTAGGGAAGGCCCCGAACGACCCCTCGCAGAGGGTCGACCAGTTCCTGGACTACGTCACCATCATGCCGGTCGGCATCGACCCCAACGGCCTCGTCAACAAGATCGACCACGTCGTCACGACCAACAACGACAGGGTCAGGGCCGAGGTGACGGCCCTGATAGGGCAGAACAACCCGGTGACCGTATCGATATCGGAGAACCTGCTGGAGGTCGCCACGGCCCTGAACATGATACACAAGATCGTAAGGCACTACTACATCCTCGGGAAGAAGACTAACTCGTACTTCACCCTCATCCAACTCCAGATGCTCATGCCAATGATCATCCAGGAGTCGGACGCTCTACTCAACGCCGTCGACTCGTTCAAGGTCGGCCAGCCCGTCGGTGACGGCATAGGCCCGGTCTCAGTGTCGAGGCTCATGATAGGCAAGGAGAAGCGGGTCATAGCGAAGGACACGGTCATGGCAATCAGCGAGTACAAGGGCAGGAAGCTCTACGTCGTGAAGGCCGACGGGCCCATGGCCTACGTCGGGCAGCCGGGCATCGCGATCAGGAACGTGATAGAGGAAATGGGAGTCAAGCCGAGCGCGATAATCATGATTGACGCGGCGCTCAAGCTGGAGGGCGAGAAGACGGGAGAGATCGCCGAGGGCGTTGGGGCGGCGATAGGCGGGATAGGCGTCGAGAAGTTCCAGATAGAAGACGTGGCCACGAAGAACAAGGTCCCACTGTACGCAATCTTGGTCAAGCAGAGCATCCTGGAGGCGATCACGGTCATGCGGAAGGAGATCGCAGAGGCCTCGGACAAGGTCGTGCAGACCCTCCAGAGGGTCATCGAGGAGAAGACGAAGGAAGGCGACGACGTCATAGTGGCCGGCATAGGGAACACCCTGGGGGTAGCGCAATGATGAGCTCTGTGCCGTCCGGAGACAAGAAGTCCAAGCTGCTCGTCTACTCCGTGGAAGAATGCCCTGTCTGCGGACAGAAGACGAAGCGAGCCTTCGCGGTAGGAGACTACGTCACCAAGGACGGAGCGAAGTGCACGAAGTGTGGGAACCAGACCAGGGTCGCCCTGGTCTATGCGGAAGGGACGAAGCCCTCAGGTTAGTACGACGAGGCCGTCCTCGTCTAACGCCATAGTATGCTCGAACTGGGCCACGGGCCTCCCTGAGGCCTCGACAAGAGTCGGATAGGCGCGCAGCACCTTCCTCCGGGTGAGTTCCTTCACGGCCCTGTCCACCCTGGCCGTGCCCAGCTTCTGCGCGTACCACCGCGGCGTGAACGGGAGCGTCTTGCGCTCGTCCCAGACCATCTCGGCGAAGGCGTCCAGGTCAGCGGTGCCCGTCTTCTTCCTAGCCGCTATGGAGAAGATCGTCGACGAAGGCTCGTCGACGACGTACCCGGCGGCAGAGCCCGGGGTCACGAACGGCTCTATCGCGAACACATCCCCCTTCTTCAGGGATTGGAGGCCGGGCACGTACATGTTGGGTATGCTCTTCCCTGCGTGGACCGTGTACCTGTCCAGCGTGTGGCCGGTGAGGTTCTCAATCGTCTTGAACCCGTAACGGGAGGCCTCCCTGCGTATCTCCTTGCCTATCTCGCCGGTGCGGCGCTCGCGCTTCGCGGTCTCGATGGCCACCGCCAGGGCCCTCTCGGCGGCGTCCAGCAGCAGCCTGTGGTCCGGGTTGAAGGTCAGGCTCACCGCCGTGTCGGTCACGTACCCTTCCACGTGGACCCCGAAGTCCACCTTGATCAGGTCCGTCTCCTTGAACACCGACCTGTCGTCGCCCTGTGGGGCATAGTGTGCGGTGACCCTCCCGACCCCGATGCCTGTCGGGAACGCCGGGTGCCCGCCCCTGGCCTCAATCTCCTTCTCGACGAACTCGCACGTCTCAACATAGCCAGAGCCCGGCTTCACGTACCCCTTCACCAAAGCCCTCACCTCGTCGGTGATCCTTCCCGCCTTCGCATACTGCTCAGGGATGATCTTCATTCTGTTCACGAATCCTTTATTCGGCGACGCCGGTCGTCCCTCGTGAGGTATTTCAATTGGCTCTCAGGGCGGGACGCCAGACCTGAAGTACAGGACGGTGGCCACGGGTGGCACCTTCGACCACCTCCATCTAGGGCACATGGCCCTGCTCGCGAAGAGCTTCGAGCTGGGCGACTCTGTCGTCATAGGAGTCACCTCGGACGAGTTCGCCCGAAAGGAGGGCAAGCACCCTGACCAGACATATCCGGAGAGGACGGCCGCCATAGAGGCGTTCCTGAGCTCGAGGTTCCCCGGGCGTAGGCACCGCATCGCCAGGCTGGACGACTACTTCGGGCCGGGGATAGCGTCGCCAGACGTCGAGGCGATCGTCGTGACCGGGGAGACCGTCTCGAGGGTGCCGCTGGCCAACAGGCTCAGGGCAGAGAAAGGGTACCCGCCGCTTAAGGTCGAGGTGGTAGAGCACGTGCTCGCCGCCGACGGGAAGCCGATCTCCTCCACGCGGATCAGGAAAGGTGAGGTCGACCAGCAGGGACGGGTCCTCGGCTCCGCATCATAGCGGATCAGTTCGCAGGGCCAAGAAAGGGATAATATGCGAAGTGGTGCGGCCAAGAGTATTGTGGAGAAGGACAGGCTTGACCCGTGGGGCCAGAGCGCGGTCAAGGACTACTCTCGCCTCCAGTCGGAGTTCGGGATCGAGCCCGTCGCGCCTCTCCTCTCGCGCTTCAAGCGGCTGAGCCACCATCTCAGCAGGGGGATAGACTTCGGGCAGCGCGACCTTTCCAGGGTGCTCGACGCCATAGACAGCAACAAGCCATACGCGGTGATGAGCGGCATCAAGCCCGACAGGAGCTTCCACCTGGGGAACAAGATGACCGCCGACGACATGGTCTACTTCCAGTCGCTGTCGAAGAAGGCCACCGTCTTCTACTCGATCGCTGACGTAGAGGCATACGCTGACAACGGGCTGTCCTTCGCCGAGACCTCGAAGATAGCTGTCAGGAACGTGGCCGACATGCTCGCCCTCGGCCTAGACCCAGACAAGGCCGTGGCCTACAAGCAGAGCGAGGAGGTCAGGGTCATGCGGATGTCGACCATCTTCTCCCGCAGCGTCACGAACAACATGCTGAGAGCCATCTACGGAGAGAGACAGATAGGTCTGTACCTCTCAGCCCTGATCCAAGCGGGTGACATACTGATGCCACAGCTCCCGGAGCTCGGGGGGCCGAAGCCGGTCCTGGTCCCCGTGGGCGCCGACCAGGACCCTCACATCAGGCTCGCCAGAGACCTTGCCGCCAAGCACGCCGCCGACTTCGGGTTCGTGCCGCCTTCGTCGGTCTACCACAGGCTTGAGCTGGCCCTGACTGGCGGCAGCAAGATGTCGAAGAGAGAGCCGGAGTCGGGATTCACCCTCGACGACAGCCCGGCCGAGGCCTCGAAGAGGGTGCGGAGCGCGTTCACAGGCGGAAGGGCGACGGTCGAGGAGCAGAGGAGACTGGGCGGGATGGCGGACATCTGTCCAGTGTACGACCTGTACCGCTTCCACTTCGCGGCCGACGACGCCCACTCGGAGAAGGTGTACGACGAGTGCGTGAAGGGCGTGAGGATGTGCGGAGGCTGCAAGGATGAAGCCGCCGGGCTCGTCAAGAGCTTCCTGGAGCGCCACCAGAAGAAGCGGGACTCCATGATGGGAGAAGCCGAGGACCTTCTCGAGAGGAGCAGCAGGTACCTCTCTTCAGGAGGGAAGTGAGCCTCTTGTCAGACACGCTTCACCCCATCGAAAGGAAGGTGTTGGGCGCCCTCGCCTCTCTTCCGAACGGGGAGTTGGCCTTCGACGATCTGGTGAAGCAGTCCGGCCTGCAGGCCGACCAGGTCCGCCGCTCCTTGCAGTGGCTCTCATCGAAGGGCCTCGTGACGCTCAGGGACGAGGAGATGTCCTCTCTCAAGGTCTCCCACCGTCCGCCCGAGCTCGACCTGGCCGACGCGGTGGCCCGAGCCCCTGAGCCACCCACGATAGCGTCCCTGAAGTCGGGCTTCGCCTCCAAAGAGGAGTTCTCCGCGGCCTTCGGGAGGGCAAGGGCGGCTGGGTGGGTCAGGCTCGACTCGGAGAGGTCTCCTCCTGTGGTCCTCATTTCCGACGAGTCAGGGCCGAGGGCGCTCGCAGCGAGGATGGAGTCTATCTCCCAAGGGGCTGAGGAAGCGTCGTTCTCGAAGGACGAGCGCGCAGCGATATCAGAGCTCGTCAAGAGGGGGGTGCTGACGAGGTCGGTATCTCGCAGGTCTGTCTGTTCGATCACCGAAGCCGGGAGGAAGGCCGCATCGTCGTCCGCCGACGACGGCTCCCTCGACCAGCTGTCGCCCCAGGTCCTGGCATCGCGCGCCTGGCACGGGAAAAGGCTGCGTCCCATCGACGTGGAGGCGAAGGCTCCCACTTTCTACCCCGGCAGAAGGCATCCCGTCAGGGACTTCATCCGAGAGATCAGGGAGACGTACATCTCCATGGGGTTCACAGAGATGGAGGGCAGGAGCGTCCACCCTTCGTTCTGGAACTTCGACGCCCTCTTCATCCCGCAGGACCACCCGGGAAGGGAGATGCAGGACACCTTCTACCTCGAAGGGCTGTCGGACTCGTCGATGAAGCGCGCCGGCGTGGTCGCTAACGTGGCCTCTACGCATGAGGACGGCTGGAAGACGGGAGGCCGGGGGTGGAGGTACCCTTGGAACATAGACGAGGCCAGGAGGCTGGTCCTGAGGACGCACAACACCGTGCTGACCGTCCGGTCGCTCTCCGACTCTGGCGACAGGGAGGCCAGGGTCTTCGCAGTGAGCAAGGTCTACAGGAACGAGAACCTCGACTACAAGCACCTCGCCGAGTTCCACCAGATGGACGGCATAATGGTGGGCGAGGGGCTCAACGTCAGACATCTCATGGGGTTCCTCGGAGAGTTCTACAGGAGGCTCGGGATGAGGGACGTCAAGCTGTGGCCGACCTACTTCCCTTACACCGAGCCTTCGCTGGAGGTGGTCGGGTACTCCACCATAGTGAAGTCGTGGAT